>NZ_WWIC01000194.1:0-15578 GCF_009872555.1 Streptomyces sp. SID5643 | reverse complement strand
GGTGGGCGAGGACGCCGAAGGCCCAGATGTCGGCGGAGGGGCGGATGCGGCGGCCACGTTCGCCGATCTCGGTCCACAGCAGTTCCGGCGGGGTGTAGTCGGGGGTGGAGAAGGCCGGCGTGTAGGCGTGGGTGCCCTCCAGCTCGGCGGCCAGATTGAAGTCGGCCAGCCGGACCGAACCGTCCGCCATCAGCAGTACGTTGGCCGGCTTCAGGTCGCCGTGCACCCAGCCGGCGTCGTGCAGCTGGGCGAGGCCCTCGGCGATCTGCGCGAGCAGTGCCGGGCCGGCGGCGGGGCGGGGCGTGGCGGCGAGCAGGGCCGACAGGGAGCCCTCGGCCTTCTCCAGGACGAGGACGGTCGCGCCGTCCAGTTCCGGACGGCCCGGGTCGTCGACCGTCAGCGTCTGGTACATCCGCACGAGCCGCGGATGTCTCAGCCGCCGGTACAGCTCGACCTCCCGCTCGATCAGTTCGCGCAGGTGGGCCAGCCGGCGGGGCGTTGCCGTCCCGGTGGGCAGGAACTTCAGCGCGGCCGTGGGCGGCAGTCCGGTGCCGGGGCCGACGCGCCGGGCCGCGTACACGCTGCCGAAGGCGCCCGTCGCGATGGGCTCGCGCACCTCCCAGTCGCCGACCCGGTAGCCCTTGGGCACGGGGACGGCGTAGGCCTCGGTCACCGGGTCGCCCCGGCCCGGTCACCACGGCCGGGAACGCGGAAGGCGCCGCACGCGAAGAGGCCGTAGGCGCGGCGTTCGCCGGGCGCGCGGGTGGTGGGGGTGCGGTTTCGCTCGTCCTCCGTGGTCGGCGGAGGTACCACGATGATGCTGAACAAGGTGCTCTCCCCGTGCCTGAACAGCTACCACCGTCAGGTTAGGGCGACGCACCAGGGCCGTGCCCCCCTCGTACGGGTGAGACACGGCCCTTGGAAGTGAATGGCGTGAACTGGTCCGGTGGACCGGTCCGCTCAGTAGCGGGGCCGGTTGAACCAGGCCTTGCCGTTGGCGTTGCCGACGAAGACGGCCACCAGGACGGCGAGGACCGTGTGCACGAGGCCCACCAGGATGAACGGGTAGATGCCGAGGACCGCCGTGATGATGGCGAAGACCATGATGGTGATCCGGGCGCCGTTGCCGCCGTTCTTGAACTTCGTCGCCAGGACGGCGGCGAACACCAGCCAGGCCAGGCCGAACACGACGTAGCCCCAGATCACGCCGGTCGAGTCACCGACCAGGTCCTGGAAGGCGGTGTTGTCCTTGAGGGACTCGTCGTCCTTCGCGGCGTTGAGGGCCGCGGCGGCGAAGGCGAAGACGGCGATGCCGACGACCTGGAGACCGACGATGACCCACATCATCACGCGGGCCGCGCCCACCGAGCCGGGCATCGTGGTCGGCGCGGCGGGGCCGCCGTAGGGGGAGACCGGAGGGGCCTGGGGGTAGCCGTAGCCGGGAGCCTGACCCTGGTTCTGCGGGTAGCCGTAGCCCGGCTGCTGCTGCGGCTGCTGCTGCCCCTGGGGAGCGCCGTAGGGGTTGTTCGGGTCGCCGTAGCTCATGGGGGACTTTCCTCCGTTGGTCCGAGTGCGGGGACGCGCGTGACATCCGCACGGAGGAAAATCTTCAGTATTGCGACCGTCCCCCCGTTGAGCTGCCCGCGGCACTTGTCGGGTCATCGTTCTTCACCACTGACCGGCTTGTCCAGCCGCATTCCCGATGTGTTGTGCAAGTGCAACATCGCTGATCATGGGCGGATACGGGAGGACGGGCCCCGCGGTGCCCGGATTGCGGCCGGATTGGAACCGCGGCGGGGTCATCCGCGAGGATGGGGCCATGACCGCCCAGATTCTCGATGGCAAGGCCACCGCAGCCGCGATCAAGTCCGATCTGACCGCCCGCGTGGCGGCGCTGAAGGAGAAGGGCGTCACGCCCGGCCTCGGCACGATCCTGGTCGGGGACGACCCCGGCAGCCAGAAGTACGTCGCCGGCAAGCACCGCGACTGCGCGCAGGTGGGCATCGCCTCCATCCAGCGCGAACTGCCCGCCACGGCGACCCAGGAGGAGATCGAGGCCGTCGTCCGCGAGCTCAACGAGGACCCGGCCTGCACCGGGTACATCGTGCAACTGCCGCTGCCCAGGGGCATCGACGAGAACCGCATCCTGGAACTGATGGACCCGGACAAGGACGCGGACGGGCTGCACCCGATGAACCTGGGACGCCTCGTCCTCAACGAGCCCGCCCCGCTGCCCTGCACCCCGAACGGCGTGCTGACGCTGCTGCGCCGCTACGGCGTGGAGACCAAGGGCGCGGAGGTCGTGGTCGTCGGGCGCGGTGTGACCATCGGCCGGCCGATGCCGCTGCTGCTGACCCGCCGCAGCGAGAACGCGACCGTGACCCAGTGCCACACCGGCACCCGTGACCTGTCGGCGCACCTCAAGCGCGCGGACATCATCGTCGCCGCGGCGGGTTCCGCCCATCTGATCCGCGCCGAGGACGTGAAGCCCGGCGCGGCGGTCCTCGACGTGGGCGTCTCGCGCAGCGCCGAGGGCAAGATCGTCGGCGACGTCCACCCCGACGTCGCCGAGGTCGCCGGCTTCATCTCCCCGAACCCCGGCGGAGTCGGCCCGATGACCCGCGCCCAGCTGCTCGCGAACGTGGTCGAGGCGGCGGAGCGCAGTGTCGGCTGAGCACCGGGCTCCGAGCGGGCACGAGGCGCCGGGCGGGCACGAGGCGCCGAGCGGGCCCGAGGCGCCGGGCGGGCCCGAGGCCCCGAGCGGGCACGATGGCGCGGAGGACATCACTGTCCGGGACCCCATCAGCGCGCCCGACGCCGCGGGGCGGCCGCGGCGGGTCACCCGGCGCTTCCCGCTGTTCACGAAGGACACCGCGCGGCCCGAGGGCGGCGGCCGGGCCGCGCCGCGGGACGCTCCCGCGCCGGCGCGGCAGTGGCCCGTGCTCGCCGTGCTGGGGCTGGCCGGGCTCGGACTGCTGGTGACGGCGTTCGGCCAGTTCCGGATCGGGACGCTGCTGATCGGTGCCGCCCTGCTGGGCGGCGGCGCGATGCGCTGGCTGCTGCCGGACGTCGGCATGCTCGCCGTCCGCTCCCGGTTCACGGACATCGTCACGTACGGACTGCTGGGCACCGTGATCGTTCTGCTGGCGCTGATGGCCCAGCCGAATCCGCTGCTGCAGATCCCGTTCCTGAAGGACACCCTGCACTTCACGGTCACCAACGAGTGACGGGACAGCGGCCCGCCCTCTCCCCCGAGGAAGGACGGGCCGCCGTCACGCACCACCCTCCTGCACGGCGAACGGCCTGTTCAACGGCTGTCAGTGCGCTGTGGCACGGAAGTGACAGTTCCGGTACGTCTCGCTTCCGATACCGCACAAAGTGGTGCGACGCGGCGATTGGCAGGGACAATCAGGACGGTCCAGGGTGTACCGCGCGCGGTCACCATGCTCCTGTGCGCCCCCCGTCAGGGAACTGAGATCCTGACTGGGCGCATCCCTGTGGGTATCCAGAACGGGGACTCGGCCAAGGCCGCCACGCGCGGGGCGAAGAAGCGCGAGAAATATCAGCACGTACGGGGGAAGAGGGGGAGCAATGCCTCGTTGGAAGGCCTTGCCGGATGAGCTCGATCCGCAGATCAGGGAGTTCACCAGTCAGCTGCGCAGGCTCGTGGACCGCAGCGGTCTGAGCATCGCGTCGGTGGCGGACCGCACGGGCTACAGCAAGACGTCGTGGGAGCGTTACCTGAACGGCCGGCTGCTCGCGCCGAAGGGCGCGATCGTGGCCCTGGCCGAGGTCACCGGCACCAATCCGGTGCACCTGACCACCATGTGGGAGCTCGCCGAGCGTGCCTGGAGCCGCTCGGAGATGCGGCACGACATGACGATGGAGGCCATCCGGATCTCCCAGGCGCGCGCCGCGCTCGGGGAGTTCGGCGGACAGGACTTCAGCGATCCCTCGGCCGGTGGCAAGGCGGCCTCGGCGGGCGAGGGCAGAGCGGCCTCGGCGGGCGGCGGCAAGCCGGCCCGCCGGAGCGGCGGCACCACGGTCACGCCGGGCATCGCGGGGCCGGCCGGTGTGGCCCCGACCGTGCCGTCGCAGCCGACGGCCCCCGAGGTCCAGGACTCCAGCGGCGCGGGCGTGCGGGAGGAGAGCGGCCGGGACGCCGCGCCCGAGGTCAACTCGTGGGGACTGGCCGGTTACCAGGGCCCGTCGCCGGCGGGCGGCCGTTCCGCCGGACCCGGGGCGGACCGGGAATCCCGGCCCGGCTCACGGCCCGGAACCCACGCGGGATCGCCCGGCGGCCGGACTCCCGGCGCCGGGGCAGGCTCGTACGGCGAACCGCAGGACGCCGTCCCGGCCCGGGCCGGTGGTGCGGGCGGCGGCGGTGCCGGCGGGACCCGCCGCGCCCCTTCCGCCCCGGCGGGCAAGAAGCGGACCGCGACCTTCGTCGCGGGTGTCGTGGGCGTGCTGGTGGTGATCGCCGGCGCGTTCTACCTCACCGGCGGCGGTGGCGACGACGAGGCCAAGGGCGGCGCCAAGTCGCCCTCGCCGACCGTCAGCACCGACCCGAAGCTGCCGCCCGGCGTGAAGTGCAGCGGCGCCGGCTGCACCGGGAAGGACGCGGAGGCCATGGGGTGCAGCGGTGACCTGGTGACCACGGCCTCCACCGCGACCGTCGGGACGACCGTCGTCGAGGTCCGCTACAGCGAGACCTGCAAGGCGGCCTGGGGGCGTATCACCCAGGCCGCACAGGGCGACGAGGTCGAGATCAGCTCGGGCAAGGCGAAGCAGACCGGCAGCATCACGGCGGCCGGCGACACCATCGCCTACACCCCGATGGTCGCCGTGAAGGGCGCCGCCGACGCCAAGGCCTGCGCGACGCTGACGGCCGGTGGAAAGGGCTGCACCGACTAGGCCGAGCAGGCACGCTGCCGCTGCGCTGCTGGGCCCGGGCGCACAGCGGTGCCACCGGCCCGGGTGAGGAATTTCCGAGGGGGAGGAATGCCCGCCCGGATCGGGGGCACGCGAACCGTACCCCCACGGGAGTCCGGCATGGTCGGTATCCCCCAGGCGGCCGCCTTCGTCCTCCTCTCCCGGACGGGCGGCCGCCTCTCGCGTGGGGGCGGGTGCGCGTCCCAGGGCGGGCCGGAGTTGTGGGCCGGGCCACACCGACCCGGACGTACGAGATCCCGGATGCGCGATAGCCTGACCGCTGGTCGGATCTCTTGACGCCAAGAGATCGATCAAACGTCCGGGGCAGGGACCGCCCCACCGCCAGCTGTCATACGGAGAACGCCATGACCCGCACTCCCGTGAACGTCACCGTCACCGGCGCGGCCGGCCAGATCGGTTACGCCCTGCTCTTCCGCATCGCCTCCGGTCAGCTGCTCGGCGCGGACGTGCCGGTGAAGCTGCGCCTCCTGGAGATCACGCCGGCGCTGAAGGCGGCCGAGGGCACGGCCATGGAGCTGGACGACTGCGCGTTCCCGCTCCTGGCGGGCATCGACATCACCGACGACCCGAACGTCGCCTTCGACGGCGCCAACGTCGGTCTGCTCGTCGGCGCGCGCCCCCGCACCAAGGGCATGGAGCGCGGCGACCTGCTGGAGGCCAACGGCGGCATCTTCAAGCCGCAGGGCCAGGCCATCAACGCCCACGCCGCGGACGACATCAAGGTGCTGGTCGTCGGCAACCCGGCCAACACCAACGCCCTCATCGCCCAGGCCGCCGCGCCGGACGTACCGGCCGAGCGTTTCACCGCGATGACCCGCCTCGACCACAACCGCGCGCTGACCCAGCTCGCGAAGAAGACGGGCTCGACGGTCGCCGACATCAAGCGCCTGACGATCTGGGGCAACCACTCCGCCACCCAGTACCCCGACATCTTCCACGCCACCATCGCCGGCAAGAACGCCGCCGAGGTCGTGAACGACGAGAAGTGGCTGGCCGAGGACTTCATCCCGACCGTCGCCAAGCGCGGCGCCGCCATCATCGAGGCCCGTGGCGCCTCGTCGGCCGCCTCCGCCGCCAACGCCGCCATCGACCACGTCCACAGCTGGGTCAACGGCACCGCCGACGGCGACTGGGTCTCCATGGGTATTCCGTCCGACGGTTCCTACGGCGTCCCGGAGGGCCTCATCTCCTCCTTCCCCGTCACCACCAAGGACGGCACGTACGAGATCGTCCAGGGCCTGGAGATCAACGAGTTCTCCCGCGCCCGGATCGACGCCTCCGTCAAGGAGCTGGAGGAGGAGCGCGAGGCGGTCCGCGGCCTCGGCCTCATCTGACCCCGAGTCGCTCAGCACTCCGTCCGCAGGCCCCGCACCGGTTGCCCGGTGCGGGGCCTGCGGTCTTCGTACGGGTCGGCGAGGCGATTTCTCCGCACCTTTTGTTCCTGTTTGTCCACATCTCGCGTGACACAGCGCACTTTCGGCCATCGGCGCGCATGCATCCGAGGGAGTCGGGCAGGCGAACTCGGTCTCTTAGTGACACGAATGTGACACAGGGGCGCTGATCAGGAACGGAAGGCGAAGAGCGATCATGGCGGAAAGTACCGAACTTCAGGCACGCCAAACCATCCATGCGGGAGGAGAGTGGCGGGCGGCCACCTCCGGGGCCACCCGCGAGATCCTCGACCCCGCGGACGCCCTGCCCTTCGCCGTGGTCGCGGAGGGCGACGAGAAGGACACCGATCTGGCGATCGCCGCCGCCCGGCGCGCCTTCGACGAGGGGCCGTGGCCGCACACGCCCGTCCCCGAGCGGGCCGCGCTGCTGCGCCGCGTCGCCGATCTCCTCGTGCGGGACCGCGAGAAGCTCGGCCGGCTGGAGGCCCAGGACGCGGGCAAGACCGTCGAGGAGGGCCGCGTCGATATCGACTGCGTCGCCGACGCCTTCCGCTACTTCGCCGACCTGGTCGCCGGAGAGGCCCCCGGCCGGGTCGTGGACGCGGGCTCGCCCGACGTCCACAGCGTCGTCGTGCACGAGCCGATCGGCGTCTGCGCGATGATCACGCCCTGGAACTATCCGCTGCTCCAGGCCAGCTGGAAGATCGCCCCCGCCCTCGCCGCCGGCAACACCTTCGTCATCAAGCCGAGCGAGATCACCCCGATGACGACGATCGCGCTCATCGACCTGCTCGTCGAGGCCGGGCTCCCGGGGGGCGTCGCCAACATCGTCACCGGCCCGGGGCATTCGGTCGGCGCACGCCTGTCCGAGCACCCCGATGTGGACCTGGTCTCCTTCACCGGAGGACTGGCCAGCGGCACCAAGGTCGCCCAGGCAGCCGCGCCCACCGTCAAGAAGGTCGCCCTCGAACTGGGCGGCAAGAACCCCAACGTCGTCTTCGCCGACGCCTGCGCCACCGAGGAGGGCTTCGACACCGCCGTCGACCAGGCCCTCAACGCCGCCTTCATCCACAGCGGCCAGGTCTGCTCGGCCGGCGCCCGCCTCATCATCGAGGAGTCGGTCCGCGACCGCTTCGTCACCGAACTCGCCCGGCGCGCCGAGAAGATCCGCCTCGGCCGCGGCACCGAGGACGGCGTCGAGTGCGGCCCGCTCGTCTCCGAGCAGCAGCGCGCCAAGGTCGAGATGTACGTCGAGTCCGCCCTCAAGGAGGGCGCGGTGCTGCGCTCCGGCGGCAAGCGCCCCGAGCCGTCCCCGCAGCGCCCCGAGAGCGGCTACTTCTACGAGCCGACCGTCCTCGACCACTGCCACCGCGAGATGCGCGTCGTGCGGGAGGAGGTCTTCGGGCCGGTCCTCACCGTCGAGACCTTCCGCACCGAGGACGAGGCCGTCGCCCTCGCCAACGACACCGAGTACGGACTCGCGGGCGGCGTCTGGACCGCCGACGCGGGCCGCGCCCGCCGTGTGGCCGGCCGGCTGCGCCACGGCACGATCTGGATCAACGACTTCCACCCCTACCTGCCGCAGGCGGAGTGGGGCGGTTTCGGCAAGAGCGGAGTGGGCCGCGAACTCGGTCCCGCCGGACTCGCCGAGTACCGGGAGACCAAGCACGTCTACCAGAACCTCGCTCCCAAGCCGGTGCGCTGGTTCGCGGGCTGAACCCCACACCCCGCCGGGCCGCCGACCCCTCATCCCGGGCTGACCCCCACACCCCGGGCTGAACGTCCCCGTCCCCGAGCCCGTTCACTTCATCCCCACTGGAGCAAGTACGCCATGTCCCACACCAGTCATGAGTACGACTATGTCGTGATAGGCGGCGGAACCGCAGGTTCCGTCATCGCCTCGCGCCTGACCGAGAACCCGGACGTCACCGTCGCCGTCATCGAGGGCGGCCCCAGTGACGTCGGCCGTGACGACGTCCTGACCCTGCGCCGCTGGATGGGCCTGCTCGGCGGCGAACTCGACTACGACTACCCCACCACCGAACAGCCACGCGGAAACTCGCATATCCGGCACAGCCGGGCGCGTGTCCTGGGCGGCTGCTCCTCGCACAACACCCTGATCGCCTTCAAGCCGCTGCCCGCCGACTGGGACGAGTGGGAGGAGGCCGGCGCCAAGGGCTGGGGCGCGGTGCAGATGGAGGCGTACTTCGCCCGGCTGCTCAACAACATCGTCCCGGTCGACGAGAAGGACCGGAACGCCATCGCCCGTGACTTCGTCGACGCCGCCCAGGAAGCGCTGGGCGTGCCACGCGTCGACGGCTTCAACAAGAAGCCGTTCACCGAGGGCGTCGGCTTCTTCGACCTCGCCTACCACCCCGAGAACAACAAGCGGTCCTCGGCGTCGGTGGCGTACCTGCACCCGGTGATGGACGAGCGGCCCAACCTGACGCTCCTGCTGGAGACCTGGGCGTACAAGCTCCAGCTCGACGGCGACCGCGCCGAGGGCGTGCACGTGCGGACCAAGGACGGCGAGGAGATCCTCGTCAAGGCCCGTAACGAGGTGCTGCTGTGCGCCGGTGCCGTGGACTCGCCCCGGCTGCTGATGCACTCCGGCATCGGCCCCCGGGCCGACCTGGAGAAGCTCGGCATCCCCGTCACGCACGACCTGCCGGGCGTCGGCGAGAACCTGCTCGACCACCCCGAGTCCGTCATCGTCTGGGAGACCGACGGCCCCATCCCGGAGAACTCCGCGATGGACTCCGACGCGGGCCTGTTCGTGCGCCGCGACCCCGAACTGGCGCACCCCGACCTGATGTTCCACTTCTACCAGATCCCGTTCACGGACAACCCGGAGCGACTGGGCTATCAGCGGCCGGAGTTCGGCGTCTCCATGACCCCTAACATCCCCAAGCCGAAGAGCCGCGGCCGGCTCTACCTGACCAGCGCCGACCCCGAGGTCAAGCCCGCCCTGGACTTCCGCTACTTCACCGACGAGGACGACTACGACGGCAGGACCCTCGTCGACGGCATCAGGATCGCCCGTGAGATCGCCAAGACCCAGCCGCTGGCCGGCTGGCTCAAGCGCGAGGTGGCCCCCGGCCCGGACGTCACCGGTGACGAGGAGCTCAGCGAGTACGCCCGCAAGGTCGCGCACACCGTCTACCACCCGGCCGGCACCTGCAAGATGGGCGCCGCCGACGACCAACTGGCCGTCGTCGACCCCGAGCTGCGCGTCCGCGGCCTGGAGGGCATCCGCATCGCCGACGCCTCCGTGTTCCCCACGATGACCACCGTCAACCCGATGATCGGAGTCCTCATGGTCGGTGAGAAGGCCGCCGAGCTGATCGGTGGTGGTGTCAAGTGACCGCGACCCTCGAACCCCCGACGGAGCAGACCATGGACACCACCGCGCCCGTCTTCTCGGTGGAGGGACTGTGGAAGGTGTTCGGCCCCAAGGCCGAGCGCGTTCCCGCCGACCCCGAGCTCACCGCCCTCGACCCCGCCGAGCTGCGCTCGCGCACCGGCTGCACCGCCGCCGTCCGGGACGTCAGCTTCGACGTGCGCAAGGGCGAGGTCTTCGTCGTCATGGGCCTGTCCGGCTCCGGCAAGTCCACGCTGGTGCGCTGTCTGACCCGGCTGATCGAGCCGACGGCCGGCACCATCGCCATCGACGGCGAGGACGTCCGCGCCATGGACCGCTCCCGGCTGCGCGAACTGCGCCGCCACCGCGCCGCGATGGTCTTCCAGCACTTCGGCCTCCTGCCGCACCGCACCGTCCTCGACAACGTCGCCTACGGCCTGGAGATCCAGGGCGTGGGCAAGGCCGAGCGGCGCGAGCGGGCGGCCGAGGTCGTGGCCAAGGTCGGCCTGGAGGGCATGGAGCACCGCCGCCCCGGCCAGCTCTCCGGCGGCCAGCAGCAGCGCGTGGGCCTCGCCCGGGCGCTCGCCGCCGACCCCGAAGTCCTGCTCTTCGACGAGCCGTTCAGCGCGCTCGACCCGCTGATCCGGCGGGACATGCAGGAGGAGGTCGTCCGGCTGCACCGCGAGGAGGGCCGCACGATGGTCTTCATCACCCACGACCTCCAGGAGGCCCTGAAGCTGGGCGACCGCATCGCCCTGATGCGCGACGGCAAGGTCGTGCAGCTCGGCACGCCCGAGGAGATCGTGGGCGCGCCCGCCGACGACTACGTCCGCGAGTTCGTCCGGGACGTCCCGCGCGAGCAGGTCCTCACCGTCCGCACGGCCATGCGCCGCCCGACGGCGGGCCAGGACGGCAGCGGGCCTGCCGTGCCTCCCGACGCGACGGTGTCCGAGGCGATCGAGGCGGTCGCCCGCGCCGGCGCTCCGGCCCGGGTCGTGGACCAGGGCCGCTGCGTGGGCGTGGTCGACTCCGACACGCTCCTCGGTGTCGTCGCCGGCACGGAGCAGCCCGCTCCGCCCGGGACGGTGCAGCCCAAGGAGGCGGTCTGATGGCGACCATCACCGCGAACCCGCCCCGGGTGGGCCTGCCCGCCCTCCTCAGGCACCGGGCCGTCCACAAGCTGCTGCTGCTCGCCCTCGCCGCCGCGATCCTCGTGCCGCTGGCCAACGCCCGCTGGGCGAGCGGTACCTGGCCCAGCGCGCTGACCGTCGACTTCTCCGAGCCGCTCGCCAAGGCCAGCGACTGGATCATCGACAACCGCGACAGCCACCCGCTGTTCCTCTACTTCTTCGGCCACGTCAGCAACGTCGTCGTCATCGCCGTACGGGCCGTCTACCTCACCCTCCTGGCCGTCGGCTGGGCGGGCGTCACGGCCCTGGGCGCCCTGGTCGCCTGGCGCGTGGCGGGTGTGAAGCTGGCGCTCGGCACGGCCGCCGCGTTCCTCGCCTGCGGGCTGCTCGGCATGTGGGTGCCGACCATGCAGACCCTCGCCCTGATGGTCGTCGCGGTCCTCGCGTCGGTCGTCGTCGGCGCGCTGCTCGGACTCGCAGCCGGGCTGTCCGACCGGATGGACCGCGTGCTGCGGCCGGTCCTGGACACCATGCAGGTGCTGCCCGCCTTCGCCTATCTGCTGCCGGTCGTGCTGGTCTTCGGCATCGGCGTCCCGGCGGCCGTCCTGGCCACCGTCGTCTACGCCGCCCCGCCCATGGCCCGCCTGACCTCGCTCGGGCTGCGCGGCGCCGACAAGGGCGTGCTGGAGGCCGTCGAGTCGCTCGGCTCCACGGCACGCCAGCGGCTGCTGACCGCCCGGATCCCGCTGGCCCGCAAGGAACTCCTCCTCGGCCTCAACCAGACGATCATGATGGCGCTGTCCATGGCCGTCATCGCGGCCGTCATCGGCGCGGGCGGTCTCGGTGACCGCGTCTACCAGGCCCTGGCCTCGGTCGACGTCGGCGCCGCGCTCGCCGCCGGCATCCCGATCGTGCTGCTGGCCGTCGTCCTGGACCGCGTCACCGGTGCGGCGGGGGAGAAGCTCGGCGCCGAACCCGAGCCGCACAGCGGCCGCGGCTGGCTCTTCGCCCTGGCCGGGGTCGTGGTCGTGGCGGTCGCCGGGCGGCTCGCGGGCCGCCTCGACTGGCCCGACGCGTGGGTCGTCGGCATCGCCGAGCCCGTCAACCGCGCCGTCGACTGGATGACCGCGCATCTGTACTCGGGCGTCCCCGTCGTCGGCGGCACCGCCGACTGGGCGGGCCACTTCACCACCTGGGTCCTCGACCCGATGCGCGACGGCCTCCAGGCGCTGCCCTGGTGGTCGGTCCTGCTGATCGTCGCCGCCCTGGCCTGGGTCATCGGCACCTGGCGCACCGCGCTCACCGCCGTCCTGGCCATGGCAGCGATCGGCGTCCTCGGTGTCTGGAAGCCGTCCCTGGACACCCTCTCCCAGGTGCTGGCGGCCGTCGCCGTCACCCTGGTCGTCGGCTTCGCCGTCGGTATCGCCGCGGCCCGCAGCGACCGCCTGGAGCGGGCGCTGCGCCCGGTCCTCGACGTGTTCCAGACGATGCCGCAGTTCGTGTACCTGATCCCGGTCGTCGCCCTGTTCGGCGTCGGCCGCGCCCCGGCCGTCGCCGCCGCGATCGTCTACGCGCTGCCGGCCGTCGTCCGCATCACCACCCAGGGCCTGCGCCAGGTCGACCCGGCCGCGCTGGAGTCGTCCAGTTCGCTGGGCGCTACCAGCTGGCAGCAACTGCGGCAGGTGCAGCTCCCGCTGGCCCGCCCGGCACTGCTGCTCGCCGTCAACCAGGGCCTCGTGCTGGTCCTCGCCGTCGTCGTCATCGGCGGCCTGGTCGGCGGTGGCGCCCTCGGCTACGACGTCGTCTTCGGCCTCGCCCAGGGCGACCTGGCGACCGGTCTGGTGGCCGGCGCGGCGATCGTCTGCCTCGGCCTGATGCTCGACCGGGTGACCCAGCCCACCGAACGCCGCGCGAAGAAGGGAGCCTGACATGCGGATCCGTACGACCGCCGCGGTCGCCGCGGTGAGCTCCCTGGCGCTGCTCACCGGCTGCGGTGCCGCCGACATGACCAAGCAGGCCTCGCCCTTCGCCAACGCGCAGGGCTCGAAGACCGTGACCCTGTCCGTGCAGTCCTGGGTGGGCGCCCAGTCCAACGTGGCCGTCGCCCAGTACATCCTGGAGCACGAGCTGGGCTACCGCGTCGACACCGTCCAGGTCGACGAGGTGCCCGCCTGGGACGCCCTCAGCCAGGGCCGCGTCGACGCGCTCCTGGAGGACTGGGGCCACCCCGAGCAGGAGCAGCGCTACGTCAAGGACAAGAAGACGATCGCGCCCGGCGGCGAACTCGGCGTCACCGGCCACATCGGCTGGTTCGTCCCGACGTACTTCGCCAAGAAGCATCCGGACGTCACGAACTGGAAGAACCTCAACAAGTACGCCGACCGGTTCCGCACCCCGGAGAGCGGCAGCAAGGGCCAGCTGATGGACGGTTCGCCGTCCTACGTCACCAACGACAAGGCGCTGGTGAAGAACCTGAAGTTGGACTACCAGGTGGTGTTCGCCGGGTCCGAGGCGGCGCAGATCACCCAGATGAAGCAGTTCGCCAAGGAGAAGAAGCCCTTCCTCACCTACTGGTACTCCCCGCAGTGGCTCTTCAAGAAGGTCCCGATGACCGAGGTGAAGCTGCCGCCCTACAAGGAGGGCTGCGACGCCGACCCGGAGAAGGTCGCCTGCGCCTACCCGCACACGCCGCTGCAGAAGTACCTCAACGCGGACTTCGCCAAGAGCGGCGGCAAGGCGGCGGCCTTCCTGAAGAAGTTCAAGTGGACGACCGAGGACCAGAACGAGGTCTCCCTGATGATCGCCGACCAGAAGATGACGCCGGAGGACGCGGCGAAGAAGTGGGTGGACAGCCACGAGTCCACGTGGAAGAAGTGGCTGTCCTGAGCGTCCCTACCGTCGCAGCCCCGCGGCGATCTCCCGCAGTGCGCGGGTGGCCCGCCGCTGGAGCCCCGGACCGAAGGTGATCCGGGTGGCCCCTCGTTCGCCGAGTTCGGCGGGCGAGGGGCCCTCGTCCGACAGGGCCCCCACGTTGATCGGCCCCTGGATGCCGGCCCGCAGCAGCGGCAGGATCTCCGGCGGGGCCCCGATCGGGTACACGCAGTCGGCCCCCGCGGCGACGTACAACGCGGCCCGCTCGATGGCCGCTTCGGGATCGTCCACCCCGCGGGCGAAGGTGTCGATGCGGGCGTTGACGAAGAGCCGGTCACCGGCCGCCTCCCGCACCTCCGCAAGCCAGTCGGCGTGCGCCCGCGGCTCCTTGAGGACTCCGCCCTCGGAGTCCTCAAGGTTGCAGCCGACCACACCCGCCTCCAGCAGCCGCTCCACGAGTTCCTTCGGTGCGAGTCCGTAGCCGCCCTCCACGTCCGCGGACACCGGCACGTCGACGGCCCGGGCGATCCGGGCGACCGCCGCGAACATCTCGCCGGCCGGCACCTGCCCGTCCTCGTGGCCGAGCGACGCGGCGACCCCGGCGCTGGGCGTGGCGAGCGCGGGGAACCCGGCCTCGGCGAACACCCGCGCACTGGCCGCGTCCCACGGCCCGGGCAGGACCAGCGGGTCGCCGGGCGCCCGGTGGTGGTGCAGGGCGCGGAACTCGTCGGTTCTGCTCATGGTGTGTATCCCCCTGGCGGAATCCGGCGTGCGACCGTCACCCGGTTCCGGTTGTTGATGGCGACGACCAGCCCGATCAGCTGGGCCGGCCCGGCCTCGTCGAAGTGCTTGGCGGCGGCCCTACACCACCGGGCAGGTTCCGTCCCACCTGGTGTTGAAGGGGTAGGACCTTGCCGGCTGTTGACCCGCAGGGCTTCCCGAGCCAGGAATCCCCCTGCTTCAGTCGGGAGAGGGTTCAGTTGTACTGGCCCGGCTCGTAGTGCCCCGGCGCCATCCGGCAGGTCACCCCGAACCGGTTCCAGGCGTTGATCACCGTGATCGCGGCGATGACCTGCGCGAGCTCCGCCTCCTCGAAGTGCTGCGCGGCGTTGTCGTAGACCTCGTCCGGCACGAAGCCGTCCGTCAGGACCGTCACCGCCTCCGTCAGCTCCAGCGCGGCGATCTCCTTCGCGGTGTAGAAGTGCCGCGACTCGTCCCAGGCGCTCAGCTGCACGATCCGCTCGACGCTCTCGCCCGCCGCCAGGGCGTCCTTGGTGTGCATGTCGATGCAGAACGCGCAGTGGTTGATCTGGGAGGCGCGGATCTTCACCAGCTCGTACAGCGTGTGGTCGAGGCCCTTCCGTGCGGCGGTCTCCAGCCGGACCATCGCCTTGTAGACCTCGGGCGCGTGCTTGGCCCACTCCAGGCGGGCGGGCTGCTCGGGGGCGTACTCCACGGTCGCCGGGGTGCCGGTGTGCGTCGTCATGCCCTCGACCCTAAGAGGGAAGCAGCCCAGGAGTATGGTCCATTTCCATGCCGGAACCCTGGGCCACTCTGGGCATCGACCTGCATGTGGAGCCGACCGGGCCGGGCCTGCGCCGGGGGCTGACCGACGCCCTGCGCGAGGCGGTGCGCTCCGGCCGCCTGGCCCCGGGCACCCGGCTGCCCTCCTCCCGTGCGCTCGCCGCCGACCTGGGCATCGCCCGCAACACCGTCGCCGACGCCTACGCCGACCTGGTCGCCGAGGGCTGGCTCACCGCCCGGCAGGGCTCGGGCACCCGGGTCGCCGCGCGCGAGGTCGTCCCGCCGTCCGGCACGGCACCCCACCCCCGCGCGCCCGCCCGCCCGGCCTACGACCTGCGCCCCGGCAGC
>NZ_WWIC01000193.1:0-59898 GCF_009872555.1 Streptomyces sp. SID5643 | reverse complement strand
GTCGGGCAGGAACTCGTGCAGCGGCGGGTCCAGCAGGCGGATGGTGACCGGCAGGCCGTCCATCGCCTCCAGGATGCCGCTGAAGTCCTCCCGCTGGAGCGGCAGGAGCGCCGCCAGGGCCCGGTCGCGCGCGCCGTCCGTGCCGGCCAGGATCATCTCCTCGACCAGCTTGCGTCGCTCGCCGAGGAACATGTGCTCGGTGCGGCACAGCCCGATGCCCTGCGCACCGAACCGGCGCGCGCGGGCGGCGTCCTCGGGGGTGTCGGCGTTGGCCCGGACCTCCAGCCGCCGCACGGTGTCGGCCCGGGCCAGCGCACGGGCCACCGCGTCGACGGCCCTGGCCGATCCTCCTTCGCCGGCACCCGACTCCAGGAACCGCATGACCGCCGACTCCACCAGCGGCACCGGCCCCGGGTACACGGCGCCGGCGGAGCCGTCCACGGAGATCACCGTGCCTTCCTCCACGACGGTGCCGTCGGGGGTGGTGAAGCGCCGGGCCTCGATGTCGACGGAGAGCTCCTCGGCACCGCACACGCAGACCTTGCCCATGCCGCGCGCCACCACGGCGGCGTGGCTGGTCTTGCCGCCCCGGCTGGTGAGCACCGCCTGGGCGGCGATCATGCCGGGCAGGTCGTCGGGGGTCGTCTCCTGGCGGACGAGGACCACGTTCTCGCCGGCCGCGCCTCGCCGTACCGCTTCGGCGGAGTCGAAGACCGCCGCGCCGACCGCTGCACCGGGTGAGGCCGGGAGGCCGAGGGCGAGCGGATCACCGGTCGCCGCGGCGTCGAAGCGCGGGAACATCAGCCGGGCCAGTCCCTCGCCGCTCACCCGGGCCAGGCTCTCGTCCGGGGTGATGAGTCCCTCGTCGGCCAGTTCGGCGGCGATGGCGAAGGCGGCCTCGGCGGTGCGTTTGCCGACCCGGGTCTGCAGCATCCACAACCTGCCGCGCTCGATCGTGAACTCGATGTCGCACAGGTCCCGGTAGTGCCGCTCCAGGGTCCGCATGTGCTCGCACAGCTGGGCGTACGCGTGCGGGTGCAGGCGTTCCAGCTCGGCCAGGGGCACCGTGTTGCGGATGCCGGCGACGACGTCCTCGCCCTGCGCGTTGGGCAGGTAGTCGCCGTACAGGCCGGCGCGTCCGGTGGCCGGGTCGCGGGTGAAGGCGACGCCGCTGCCCGAGTCGGGGCCGAGGTTGCCGAAGACCATGCACTGCACGGTGACGGCGGTGCCCAGGTCGTCGGGGATGTGCTCGCGCCGCCGGTACAGACGCGCCCGTTCGCCGTTCCAGGACCGGAAGACGGCCAGGACCGCCCGGCGCAGCTGCTCGGCGGGAGACTGCGGGAAGCGCTCGCCGGTCTCCAGGTGGATGAGGTTCTTGTACGTCTCGACCAGCTGGGCGAGGTCGGCGGCGTCCAGGTGCACGTCGTCCGGGGCGCCGCGCAGGTCCTTGAGCAGGGCGATGGCGCGCTCGAACAGGGCTGGGTCGACGCCCATGACCGTACTGCCGAACATCTGGATCAGTCGGCGGTAGGAGTCCCAGGCGAAGCGTTCACTGCCCGACACCTTGGCCAGGCCCAGCACGGAGTCGTCGTTCAGGCCGATGTCGAGGATCGTCTCCATCATGCCGGGCATGGAGAAACGCGCCCCGGAACGGACGGAGAGCAGCAGCGGATCGTCCGGCTGCGCCAGCAGCCGGCCCGCGGCTGTCTCGACGGTCGTCAGGTGCTCGGAGACCTCCTGCCACATGCCCTCGGGCTCGCCGCCGGTGGCGAGGAAGGCCCGGCAGGCCTCGGTGGTGATGACGAACCCGGGAGGGACGGGCAGTCCGAGCCGGGTCATCTCGGCCAGGTTGGATCCCTTGCCGCCGAGCAGGCCGGCCATGTCACGGCCGCCCTGTGCGAAGTCGTACACGTAACGGGCCATGACGCTGTGCTCCTCAGCTGTGGGGACCTGTCGAGTTCCAGCGTCGAACGGCGAGCGTGCCGGCGGGAGGTGCCGTCAGGCCCGGGCCAGGGGCCGATGGGCCCCGGCCCGTGCCGCCGGAAGCGGGCCTGCCGCTCGATGGGGCCGAAGGGGCCCGGGTACAGGGCTGTGCGGCCCTGGGCGGTCGCTTCCGGCGCGAGGAGGCTCGAAGCCGTCAGGAGAACCGGAGGGCCCGGGCTCCGGGAGGGACGCGCGATGTTCTGCAACGTCGTAGTGGGAGTCGACGGATCACCCGCGAGCCTGGCGGCCGCGCACTGGGCGGCTCACGAGGCCTCGCGCCGGGGCACCGGGCTGGCTGTCGTGCACGCCTGGCGCCGCCATCCCCGTCCCGCCCCGTACGTGCCCATGGACCGCACCGAGCACGACTGGGCCGAGCAGACACTCCGGGATGCCGTCGGCAGCGTCCGCGCGGCCCACCCCGGGCTGCGGATCGTCGACCGGCTCGTGTGTGACGCGCCGGTCGCCGCCCTGGTCGCCGCCGCCACGGAGGCCGAGCTGCTGGTCCTCGGATCACTCGGCATGGGCAGAGTGAGCGCGTTCGTCATGGGATCCGTGTCCCAGCGCGTGGTGGCCCGGTCGACGCGGCCCGTGGTGCTGGTGAGGGCGGGGCTGAGCGCAGCCGACGAGCATCTGCCGGCCGCGGACGGCGTCGCACCGGAGGAGATCCCCGAGACGCCGTACCGCGCGGTCGTCCTGGGTCTGGACGTCCAGCACCCGTGTGACGAACTGATCGAGTTCGCCTTCGACGCCGCCCGGCGGCGCGGCACCGCCCTGCGTGTCGTCCACGCGTTGCGGACGCCGCCGCGACCCGCCTCCGATCCGTCGTTGGCCACACCGCCGGCCGTCCCGTCGGTCCCGGTGGCCGGGCCGGAAGCGCTCGCGGCCGGGGAGCACGCGGTGGTGGCGGCACTGCGCCCGTGGTGCGAGAAGTATCCGACCGTCCCCGTGACCGAGACGGTGACCGCCGGCCGGGCCGCCACCGTCCTGGTGCACGCCGCGCGTGACGCCGGATTGCTCGTGGTGGGGCGCCGCACGAGCGGGGGCCGGCTCGGTGCCCACACCGGTCCGGTGGCCCACGCCGTCCTGCACCACGCCGCCTGCCCCGTCGTCGTGGTCCCGCACGTCTGACTTCACCTGCGGTCGACCTGCTCGCACGGCCCCGGGGCCTCATCGGCGCTGCGGGTCCGTGCCCTGGTCGACGCGCACAGTGCGTGTGGGTGGGCCGAACGTCCCGTCCGGCCCGGGCCGGACGGGGCCCGTGCGGTGCCCTGTCCGGCACTGCCCCCGGCCGTTGCGGACGACGAGCATCGACAACGAGCAGAACAGTGAGAAAGCCCGTCCAGGGAGAGGACCTGTGATGACCGCGACCGTGACAGCCGGCCCCCGGACCGCCGACGCCTGGCGGCAGTACGCCGGGACCAGGTGGCGTGAGCGCATCGACGTGCGCGACTTCATCCAGGCGAACTACACGCCTTACGAAGGCGACGCGGCCTTCCTGGCCGGGCCCACGGACCGCACGCGCGTCGTCTGGGAGAAGGTCAGCGCGCTCTTCCCCGAGGAGAGGCGCCGCGGCATCTACGACGTCGACACCGCGACCCCCTCCACGATCACCTCGCACGCTCCCGGCTGGATCGACCGGGACCGCGAATTGATCGTGGGCCTGCAGACCGACGCTCCGCTCAAGCGCGCCATCATGCCGAACGGCGGCCTGCGCATGGTGGAGAACGGACTGCGGGCCTACGGCTACGAGGCCGACCCGTTCGTGTCCAGGGTCTTCGGCACCTACCGCAGGACCCACAACGACGGCGTGTTCGACGCCTACACCCCCGAGATGCGGGCCGCCCGCAGGGCGGGGATCATCACCGGCCTGCCGGACGCCTACGGCCGCGGCCGGATCATCGGCGACTACCGGCGCGTGGCCCTCTACGGCACCGACCGGCTCATCGCGGCCAAGCGGGCCGAACGCGCCTTGCTGGACGCGCGGCCGTCCAGCCCGGACGTCATCCGGGACCGTGAGGAACTGGCCGAGCAGATCCGCGCGCTGGGCGAGCTGACGGAGATGGCCGCTTCCTACGGCTGCGACGTCTCCCGCCCGGCCACCACCGCGCACGAGGCCGTCCAGTGGCTCTACCTCGGCTACCTGGCCGCCGTGAAGGAACAGAACGGCGCCGCGATGTCGCTGGGCCGCACCTCCACGTTCCTGGACGTCTACCTCCAGCGCGACCTCGACGAGGGCACCATCGACGAGACGCGCGCCCAGGAACTCGTCGACGACTTCGTGATCAAGCTGCGGATCGTACGGTTCCTGCGCACCCCCGAGTACGACGCCCTGTTCTCCGGCGATCCGACCTGGGTGACGGAGTCCATCGGCGGTATCGGCGCGGACGGCCGCCCCCTGGTCACCCGCACCTCCTTCCGCTTCCTGCAGACCCTGTACAACCTCGGCCCGGCCCCGGAGCCGAACCTGACCGTGCTGTGGTCGCCCCTGTTGCCGGCCGGCTTCAAGGAGTTCTGCGCGCAGGTGTCCATCGACACCAGCGCCGTGCAGTACGAGTCCGACGACCTGATGCGGCCGCGCACCGGAGACGACACCGCGATCGCCTGCTGTGTCTCCGCCATGGCGGTCGGCAGGCAGATGCAGTTCTTCGGAGCACGGATCAACATTGCCAAGGCGCTCCTGTACGCCGTCAACGGCGGCCGGGACGAGATGACCGGCGAACAGGTCGCCCCCGCCACGCCCCCGCTGACCGGCGAGTACCTCGACTACGACGAACTGTCGGCGGCCTACGACCGGACGCTGGACTGGCTGGCGGAGACGTACGTCAACGCGCTCAACGTCATCCACTACATGCACGACAAGTACGCCTACGAGCGCATCGAGATGGCCCTGCACGACCATCCGGTGCACCGCTTCATGGCCTGCGGCATCGCCGGCCTCTCCGTCGCCGCCGACAGCCTGTCGGCCGTGAAGTACGCCCGCGTGAAGGTGTTCCGCGACGCGAACGGTCTGGCGGTGGACTTCCGGACCGAGGGCGAGTTCCCGGCGTACGGCAACAACGACGACCGGGCGGACTCCCTCGCCGTCGCCCTGGTGGAGTCGTTCATGGCGAAGGTGCGCAAGCACCCCACCTACCGGAACGCCGAGCACACCCAGTCGGTGCTGACCATCACGTCCAACGTCGTCTACGGCAAGCACACCGGCAACACTCCCGACGGCCGTCGCGCCGGACAGCCCTTCGCGCCCGGCGCCAACCCGATGAACGGCCGTGACCGGCACGGGGTCGCCGCCTCCGCGCTGTCGGTGGCCAAGCTCCCGTACGAGCAGGCCCGCGACGGCATCTCGCTGACCACGACGATCACTCCCGGGGGGCTGGGCCACCACCCGGGCGAGCGCGCCGCGCATCTGGTCGGCATCCTCGACGCCTACATGGCCTCCGGAGGCTTCCACATGAACGTCAACGTCCTGGACCGGGCCGTCCTGGAGGACGCCATGGAACACCCGGAGGACTACCCCGAGCTGACCATCCGGGTCTCCGGATACGCCGTCAACTTCGTCCGTCTGACCCGCGAGCAGCAGCTCGACGTGATCAGCCGTACCTTCCACGGAGCGCTGTGAACACCGCGACCGACCGTACGACGGGACTCGGCCGGACGACCGGCCGGATCCACTCCTGGGACCTGTCCACCGGCGTGGACGGTCCCGGGACCCGGTTCGTCCTGTTCGTCAACGGTTGTCCGTTGCGCTGCCTGTACTGCGCCAACCCCGACACCTGGCACCTGCGGGACGGCCGGGAGGCCACGGTCGACGAGGTGATGGCCGAGATCGAGAAGTTCCGCCCCTTCGTCACCACGGCCGGAGGCGGCGTGACGATCACCGGCGGCGAGCCGCTGCTCCAGCCCGCCTTCACGGCGGCGGTGCTGCGCCGCTGCAAGGAGGCCGGACTGCACACCGCCCTGGACACCTCCGGCTTCCTCGGCGCCCGTGCCACCGACGAACTCCTGACCGACACCGACCTCGTCCTGCTGGACATCAAGTCCTTCGACGTCGGCACCTACCGGAAGCTGACCGGCGGCGACCTCGGGCCCACGCTGAACTTCGCCACCCGTCTGGACCGGCTCGGGGTGCCGACGTGGATCCGGTACGTCCTGGTCCCCGGCTGGACCGACGACCCAGGCGCCGTGGAGGGACTCGCCCGCTTCCTGTCGGGCCTCGGCAATGTCGAACGGGTCGACGTCCTGCCGTTCCACAAGCTGGGCGCGGGCAAGTACGAGGCACTGGGCATCCCCTTCCCCCTGCGGGACACCCCGGTTCCGGACGCCGCACTGGTGGACCGGGTGCGGGGTCAGTTCCTCGAGCACGGTCTGGCGGCTTACTGATGACACTGATCCCCCGGTACACCGATCGGCTCGCCGGGGTACCCGCGCTGTGACCGTCTCCGACCGGGGCGGCGAGGAGGATGCCATGGCTGAGCAACCACTCGACGAGAAGACAGCGACCATGCTGGTGGCCGAGGCCACCGCGGCGCCGTCCATGCACAACGCGCAGCCGTGGCGCTTTCGCTACCTGAGCGGCGAGCAGGTCCTGCACTTGCGGGCCGACCCCGACCGGGCCATGCCCCGGTCCGACCCCGACAACCGTGCGCTGCACATCGGATGCGGGGCAGCGCTGCTCAATCTGCGTGTCGCCGCGGCGCACGCAGATCTCGCTCCGGAGACGACGCTGCTGCCCGAGCCGGACGACCCGCTGCTCCTTGCCTCCGTATGTCTGCCCGGCGCGGTCGGGGGCGTGCGGGACGAGGAGCTGGCTCGGCTGCACCCGGCGATCCGGCAGCGGCACACCAGCCGCCACCCCTTCGCCGAGAAGGACATCCCCGAGGATCTGCGGGTCACCTTGCAGGAAGCGGCGGCTCGGGAGGGGGCGACGCTGGTCTTCCCCGGCCCCTGGCACGCCGAGACCGTGCTCGATCTGGTCCGCGACGCCGAAAGCCGCGACACCATGAGCCCGGGCGCCGACGAAGACCTCGTCCGCTGGACCCGGCTCGGAGCGGAGGCGGACACAGCCGTCGACGGCGTCCCCGAGTACGCCTTCGGGCCACGGAGGCGCGACGGCAAAGCCCCCGTGCGGGATTTCTCCGGACGCCGGCCAGTGGCCGACCGCGGCACCACCGCCTTCGAGCACACCCCGCATCTGGCCCTGCTGAGCACCCGCGCCGACGGGCCCGCCGACTGGCTACGCGCGGGTCAGGCCCTCGAACGCGTCCTGCTAGAGGCCACCCTGGCCGACATCGCCGCCTCCCTCACCTCGCACGCGCTGGAGGATCGCGAACTGCGTCTGCTGGCCCGTGACCCGGCCTCGGACATCGGCCAGGTGCAGATGGTG
Source organism: Streptomyces sp. SID5643 (assembly GCF_009872555.1). Lineage (NCBI taxonomy): Bacteria > Bacillati > Actinomycetota > Actinomycetes > Kitasatosporales > Streptomycetaceae > Streptomyces > Streptomyces sp. SID5643. The sequence continues at coordinate 52,535 of NZ_WWIC01000193.1, read as the reverse complement.
ATGCGACTCGGCTACGGGCCGCGGGGCCCGGCCACCCCGCGCCGGCCTGTGCGGGATGTCCTCGACATCACGTAGCCAGGCGCGGGGGGCCGCACGACGGGCGCACGGTGTGCGCGGCCTGGGTCGAGGCCGCCGTCGGCGCCCCGGCCCCCTTGTGCTCAGCGGTGCCTGTCGAGCCGTTCCCGGGCGGCCCAGCAGGCGCCCAGCACCAGCACGGCCGTCGGTGCATACGGTCCGGCGGCCGGTCTCCTGGCCTTCGGGACGGCGTCGGCAGGGCCGAGTGGCCCCTCGGACGGCCCGATGGCCCCTGTTCCGGGGGGAGGACTGCGCCGAGGCTGGAGCCGAACGGCCGCACGTCGGCGGCATCATGGACGGGAGAGACCAGTGATTGATCCGGTGATCGTAGGGGTGGACGGCTCTGCCTTTGGTCTTGACGCGGTCGATGTCGCCGCCCGTGAGGCGCGGCTGCGCGGGGCGCCGCTGCGTGTCGTGCACGCTTTCGGCCACCCCTCCACGCATCTGCCGTCGGGTGCCCCACCGTGGAACCCGGCCGGACACAGTCTGGAGCCGATGGTGGAGGGCGCACTGGCCCGGGCGGAGCAACGGGCGCACGCCGTCGCGCCGGGCATCGAGGTGACCCGGTCCGTCGTGGCCGGTGAGGCTCTCGTGGTGCTGGAGATCGAGTCGCGCACCGCCGCGCTGGCCGTGGTCGGCAGCCGGGGCCTGAGCGGCTTCACCGGGCTGCTGCTGGGCTCCACCGCTGTGCACCTGGCCGCCCACGGCCACTGCCCGCTGATGGTGGTGCGCGGGCGCCGGGACCCCGCCGGTCCCGTGCTGCTGGCAGTGGACGGCTCCAAAGCGGGGGAAGGGGCGGTCGGTTTCGCGTTCGCCGAGGCCGCACGGCGGGAGGCGCCGCTGGTGGCGCTGCACGTGTGGAACACCTGGAGCGAACGGGCGTACGAGGGCCCCGGGGATCCGCTGACGGCCGTGGTGGCGGATGCCGAGCGGCTGCGCGAAGCCGAGCAGCACCTGCTGGACGATGCGGTCGCCCGCTGGCAGGAGGTATATCCGCAGGTCGCGGTGGAGCGGCGCCTGGTGCGCTCCCGGGTTCGTCCGGCCCTGATCGACGCCAGCCACGACGCCCAACTGGTCGTGACGGGCGCCCGAGGTCGCGGCGGCTTCACCGGGCTGCTCCTCGGCTCCGTCAGTCAGGCTCTGCTCCACCACGCCCATTGCCCCGTCACCGTTGTCCGCGGCGAGGAGTGACCAGGCCTCAGCAGGCCCACATCACCGCCGCGCCTGACGCCCCGCCGAGCGGGAAGCCGCCAGGAGCCGATGGCGCACGCCTGCCGGCGGGATGCCGCGTGGTGGCGGACCTCCTGGGCGTGGGCCCGCAGCGGGCCTGCCCACAGCGGACGCCGAGCAGCGGCAGCCACGTGGGGACCAACGAACTGGCCGAGCCGGCTCGCAGACCGAGATGATCGTCACCGCCACCGGCATGCGCACCGAGGCGGGAGCGACCGCCGAGGCGCTGCGCTCCGGCGGGAGGCGCAGACCTGCACCCCCGATGACGCCGCACACGTGTGAGGGGGCGGCCTCACGGGCCGCCCCCTGCCGATGGCGCGCAGCGTCACTCAAGCCATGTCAGCCGTGTGCCACCACCGCGACCGGAGCGACGGCGTGGTGCAGCACTGCATGGGCGACGGGTCCGATGTGCACGCCGAACCGGCTGCGCCGTATCCGCCGGCCCAGGACGACCAGTGACGCATATCGAGCGGAGCTCACCATCTGGTCCGCCGCGTTTCCGGCGCGGGAGGCCTCGATCACCTCGACGGCCGGGTACTTGTCCCGCCATGGGCGCAGTGCCTCGGTGAGCTCGGCCGCATTCTCCCGGGCCAGTTCGTCGCGCACGTTCACGTGGTCGGACAGGCCGTAGATGTTGTGGGGCGGCGGAGTCCAGGCGTGCAGGACGCGCAGGGAGGTCTCGCGGCGGGCCGCCTCCTCGAAGGCGAACGCGATGACCGCGTCGGCGGGGTTGCGGGTATCGAGGCCGAGCAGCACCGGGCGGAACCGCGTCGCCGCGGACGGTATGCCGGCCGGGTCCATGGCGTGCTCGTCCGCCGCCTGCTCGCCGGACCGCACCAGAACGACGGGTACCTCGGTCCGCGCGATGACGGCCTGGCCCACGGAGCCGACCAGGAACCCTCCGATCCCACTCAGCCCCCTGGAGCCCAGGACCACCAGTTCGGCGTCCCTGGCCACGTCCACCAGCACATCGGCCGGCACACCGGTCAGCTGCACCGCTGCGACGTCGACCGTTGGGTGACGCGCTCGCAGCCCCTCGGCTGCCCCGTGGGGGATCCGCTCGCTCCAGTGCTTCAGGGTCTCCGTACCGAGCAGCGGTGCCTGCGCCACCGGTTCCGGGACGGGCTCCCAGACGTGTACCAGCCGCATGGACAGCCCACGCATCTTGGCCTCACGAGCCGCCCACTCCGCGGCCGCCCGGCTCTCGGACGAGCCGTCGAGGCCCACCATGATGTAGCGCACCATGCTGTCCACCTCCTGAATCGGTATCCGTCTTCAGGTTCGCGCCGAAGAACGGTCTCGGTGCAGGGGTCCGAGGTCCCGGCCTGGGACCGTTCGGCCCCATCGCCGAAGGGCCGGTCGTACTCCGCGCAGGGCGGGCTCCACCAGGAGCACCGGGCTCCACCAGGAGCACGACGGACACGGTTCCCAGGGCCACCCGGCCGGGCGTGGTGACCTGTGGGCCGCACACGGCCTCGGAGACCTGAACTGACACGCAGATGGCAGGGTCAGGCCGCCGGGCCGCTGAGGACGGCGACGCCACGCACGCGCGCGCCGTGCTGACGACCTCAGGACACCTCGACCGTGACGGGCCGGGGTTCGGCCCGGCGCAACCCGATCGGCCGGCCCGTACCGGAGATCGGTGACGAGCTCGCCGCCAGCCGGGCCTTGGAGGACCTGGCGACGCGGCCGCACGACGTGGCGGCCGACGACATCGTCATGCTGACGGGACCCGTGCAGGCTGACGGGCGAAGGAAGGACCGCCGCGCGTATCGGGCCTCGCTGCGCCGGGCACGCGCGAGGATCCAGCCGTGGACCAGCCCGCTGAGGGTGGAGCCGTGACTGGTGCGGGCCAGGTACTAGTCGACGGTCCGTGCCCAGGTCTCCCCGTCGAGGCGGTGGCCCCAGCGCCGGAAGAGGCCCTGGAGTTCGTCGGGCGAGAAGAGGTAGCCGTGCATCAGGACGTCCGCCTGTTTGGAGGCCTTGCAGCGGTTCACGCTGTCGCCCTCCGCCTCCAGGATCCGGTCGAGCCGCCGGATGTCGTCGTAGCGCGCCCGGTAGCCCTCCCAGTCGAGTTCGAGCAGCTCGCCGTACCCCTCGAACTGACTGATCACACCGTCGTGGAACGGCACGTGGAGCATGCGGGAGACCTCCTCCCACCGCTCCAGCTCGCCGTCGTCCAGTTCGACACGTTCCACGAGTTCACGCCGGCGGGGTGCGGGCAGGTCACGGAGCACCTCCAGGGTCCGGGCGAGCACCCAGGCGGCCGTCACGTTCGTGATGGCGTTGTCGTCCAGGCCGGGCCGCTCGGCACCCGGGTACGCCTCGAAGTAGCCGTTGCCCAGCGTGCACAGCGACTCCCTCAGCTGCTCGTCCGCGGGGTCGTACCCCTCGTACTCCCAGGTCCAGGCCGTCATTCGGCTACCCCTTCGCGGCTGGGAGGTCGCGTGCTCCGGATGTGGTTCCTGCTGGACCAGCGTGGCCCGGCCGCGCGGCGCCCCGGCGTTCCGCGACACGGACAAGGCGTGTCACGGAACGCCGGGGCGCTCGTTCACAGACGTCCCGAGCCTCCGCCGCATCAGACGCGCTGCGGGACGACGGCCACCGGGCAGGCCGCGTGGTGCAGCAGGGTGTGGCTCACCCGGCCGAGCTGGAGACCGAAGTGACCTGACCGGCGCCGCGCGCCGACCACCACCAGGTCAGCGGCCTCCGAGCGGTTCACGAGCACCCTGCGCGCCGGGCCCTCGACCGTCACCCGGTTCACCCGCACGGCCGGATGATCGTCCGTCTCCGCGGCGACCAGCGCATCGACCAGCTCGGCGGCCTGCGCCTCGGGCTCCGCGGTCTCCTCGGCGGGAGCCGACCGGTCGGCGTTCGCGTGCGCGGGGCGACGCCAGGCCCGGACGACGTCGAGCACGCATCCCCGCGCCTCGGCTTCCCGGAAGGCGAACCGGACGGCCTCGTGGCTCGTGTCGGGGTCTCCCGCACCCAGCAGGATCCGCTGGTGAGTCCCGGCCAGGCCGGCCTTGTCACCCCGGACCACGATGACCGGGCAGTACGCGCGGGCTGCTACGGCGAGGCCCACGGAGCCCAGAAGGGCTCCCTTGAGCTCTCCGCGGCCTCGCGAGCCGGTCACCAGGGCAGAGGCGTTCTCCCCCTCCCTCAGGAGGACCGACACCGCTTCGGCGGCCACCGCCTCGACCGACACCTTCACATCAGGGTTGAGCCGCCGGACGCGTTCCTCTGCGGACGCCACGATGTGCTGCGCCATCACCCGCTCCGACGGCCGGCGCAGACTCAGCGACGGCAGCGCACCCTCGTATCGCTCCCACAGAGAGCCATAGACCATACGCAAGGGCAGACCGTGGCGCGCGGCCTCATCCACCGCCCAGTCGACGGCCAGGATGCTGCCGTCGGACCCGTCGATGCCAACGACCAGGGGCAGTTCCATGATTCCACCGCCAATCCTTCGGGCTGCCACTCGTGCAGCAGGGGTACTACTTCCACGGTCGCACTCCGGCGCCTTCGTCTGCAGGGGCGGTACGGCCCTGGCCGGGGCCGATCGGCCCACCTGACCGTCAGGAAACAAAGCGCCCCCGCCCGCCGGATCCTTCCGGCCTGCGCACGCCGTCGGAGCGTCCGACGCCCTACTGAACCCGGCTGTCGGGCCGGGTGACCGGGTCGGTCGAGGCCGACCGGCCCTACCGGCCACGCGGTCCGGGTGGTGTCCTTGAAGGGGCGGGAAGGACGACACCAGACGCGGGGAAGCGGCCTCGGACCGCGCACCGCGCAATCGGGATCCGCGAGAAGCGGATGTCCTTCCCGTCTTTCGTGCGCGGGCCCGCGCCCGCGCCGGGCGCACGCCCCACGATGGGGCCGAAGGGCCCCACGAGGGTGCCCGGGCGGCCCGTGGTGCCGCGCCCCTGTGGTGGAACAGGCTGTCATCAGGGGACCGAGTGGGGACGCGGAGGGCCACCATGAAGAACGACCCGGCAGCCGGCGTCCTGGACAAGGACGGGCTGAGTGCCCTGGTGCAGATCCTGGCCGCGCGGGGACGTACGGTCATCGGCCCCACGGTCCGGGACGGTGTGATCGTCCTGGCCGAGATCGGCTCCGCCGATGATCTTCCCTTCGGGTGGGGCTCGGAGGCCGAGGCCGGCCGATACCGCCTCGTGTCGCGTGCCGACGGTGCCGTGTTCGCTCATACGGCGGGCCCGCAGTCGTGGAAGACGTTCCTGCATCCGCAACGCGAGAAGGAGGACACCATGCGCATCAGTCCGCACATCGTCAGCGACGTCATGACCCACACCGTCGTGGCCGTGGGACGTGACGCCCCCTTCAAGGACATCGTCAAGCTCATGCAGGAGTGGAAGGTCAGTGCCCTCCCCGTGCTCGCGGGCGAGGGCAGGGTGATCGGCGTCGTGTCCGAGGCGGATCTGCTGCTCAAGGAGGAGTTCCGCGACAGCGACCCCGACCGGAGCACCCAGCTGCGCCGTCTGTCCGACCTGGCCAAAGCCGGGGGGATGACTGCCGCGGACGTGATGAGCACCCCGGCTGTCACGGTCCATCCCGACGCCACACTCGCCCAGGCGGCCCGCATCATGGCCCAGCGCAAGGTCAAGCGGCTGCCCGTCGTCAACGACGAGGGGCTCCTGGAGGGCGTGGTCAGCCGGGCCGACCTGCTCAAGGTCTTCCTGCGGACCGACGGCGAGATCGCCGAGGAGATCCGCCAGGAGATCCTCGCACCCCTCTTCCCCACCACCCCCGAGCCGGTCCTGGTGAATGTCGCCGACGGCGTCGTCACGCTCACCGGGAGGGTCGGGGACACGTCGCTGGTGCCGATCGTCGCCCGCCTGGTGCGTTCCGTCGAGGGCGTCGTCGACGTCGACGTGGCCCTGTCCGGCGGGATGGGTGTGAGGGGCCCCGGATGAAGTACCTCGACGAATAACGGCCCCGGCGCCCGCCCGGCGGCTCCTCGACGAGTTGCGCCGTACCGCGACAGCACCCTGCGGATCATGGAGGTCTGCGGCGGACAGACGCACATCCCGGTCCGCCAGGGCATCGACGAACCGCTGCCCGCCGGCATCCGCATGATCCACGGTCCCGGCTGCCCCGCGTGCGTCACCCCGCTGGAGACCCTGGACCGCGATGGCCATCGCCGCCCGTCCCTGCGTCGTGCTGGACGACCCCGATGGGGCATCGGAGAGCTGCCCGGCAGCGGCCTGGAACTCGCCGAGGATTGCGCGCGCTTCGACGCCGCGCGACGGTTCGACGTAGGTGGCCTGCGCACCGTAGCGGACCCGGAGTGCATCGCCGGTGCCGTGCTCACCGGTGCCCGGCTGCCCACCGACTGCCCTGCCTACAGCACCCGTTGCACACCTCGCCACCCGCTCGGCGTATCGATGGTCTCCGCCGAGGGAACCTGCGCCGCCTTCCACGCCGCCGACCGCACGGCGGAAGTGCTTCCGTCATGACCCTCGCCTGCCCCGCTTCTCATCACGCGGACGAAGTGGTTCTGCTCGGTCACGGTGCGGGAGGGCGGCTGACCGCCGAACTCCTCGTCTTTCCCGGGGCGACATCCGGTCCCTCGCCGTGCACGGCACGGTCAACGATCTCGCGATGCGGGGGGCGCGGCCGAACGCCCTCTCGGTGGCCCTGATCATCGAAGAAGATCTGCCGCTGGGGGAACTGCGGAGAGTCATGGCTTCGATGGGCAAGGCGGCTCGTCAAGTCGGCGTGCCCGTCGTCACCGGCGACACCAAGGTGGTGGACCGTGGCAGCACGTCGCGGTCGACATGGACGAGTGCCCTCCCGGTACCAGGGGCCGTCGCGGTCGACATGGACGAGTGCCGTCCCGGTACCAAGGGCCGCCGCGGCCGCCTGCGATCTGCTCGGCCTCGATACCCCGGACGCCGCCGACGAGGGTTGTCCGGTGGCCTTCGTCGTGCCGGCCGCGGCGGACGATGCGCTCGCCGCGCTGCGGTCACTGTCCGAGGGCCGGCAGGCGGTGCGCATCGGCGAGGCGGCCGCGTCGCGCCCGGCGGTCCGGGTCACTCTGCGCACCCTCGTCGGTGCCCGGCGTGTGGTGGAGATGCCGCTGGGCGAGCAACTGCCGCGCATCTGCTGAGCACTTGTCGCCCGGTGCGAGCACAGACGTGTGCGCGGTCGGTGTCCACCGGCCGCGCACACGGTGTGGTGCGGACGTCTGCCCCTCTTCAGACGTGCCGCACCGGAATGGCCCTGGTTCCCGTCTTCGCCTCCGGGACCGGGACCTTGATGGTCAGTACACCGTTCTTGTACTCGGCGGTCGCCTCGTCGCCCTTCGCTCCAGCGGGAAGACGGAGGACGCGTGCGAAGGTGCCGTAGCGGAACTCGGTGCGGTGCTTCTCCGTGCTCTGCTCGGTGCGCTCGGCGCGCAGCGTCAGCAGCCCGTCGTCGACGGTGATCTCGACGTCCTTGTCGGGGTCGACCCCCGGCAGTTCGGCCCGTACGACATACGTGCCGTCACCGAGGTGTTCCTCGATGCGGATGCCGTGCAGCCCGGGCGCGACGTGCACCCCGGGGAGCCCTTTCTCCACCCAGCCGAACAGGTCGGGCCAGCCCGGCAGTCGCTCCAGCATGCTGCTCATGTCGCCCTCCTTCCTGCAACTCCAGGCTCCCGCCCGCGGGTCAGCGTGACGAGGGCCGAAGGGCCCTGGGCGCAGGGGCTGGCCGGCCCCGCCTTCTCTCCGACCGCTCACGTACGAGGCTGAGGCGCGGACCGTCGGGCATCCTCCTGCACGAGGTCCGGTTCGAGGGCGGGGCGGTGTGGGGGCCCGATGAGTTCGCTGCGGACGTCGACCACACCCTCGACGGATCGCACCAGGCGTACGGCCAGTGGTACGACGGAGGTGTCCCGGACGCGTCCGGTGAGCGTGACGACGCCTTCTTCCACATCGACGCCGATGGCATCGATCCCGTCCGGCAGCCGGCCGGCGAGGACCTCGCGCCGGACCTCGTCCGCGATGGCCGTGTCCGGCCTGAGGAACACCCGGAGCAGGTCCGCACGGCTGACGATGCCGCGCAGCACGCCGTCGTCGTCGACGACTGGCAGCCGCTTGACCTTGCACCGGGCCATCACACGGGCGGCCTGGCCGAGGGTGGCCCCGGGCTGGACGGTGACGGCCGGGGAGGTCATCAGGTCGGCCGCGGTGACGGCTCCGGCCTTGTCCAGGCCCGCCGGAGGCCGGGCCCGTGGCCCCCGCTCGCGGGCGCTGTCCCGGAACTCCTCCTTGCGCAGCAGATCGGCCTCCGAAACGACGCCGATCACGTGGTTCCCGGTGTCGATGACGGGCAGGGCGCTGATACGCCGCCCCTCCATGGTCCGCACGATCTCCTTGAAGGCCGCGCTGGCGGCCAGAGCGACGACGGTGCGGGTCATCACATCGCTCACGGTGTACACCGAGCCGTGCATGACGTCCTCCCACCTGGGTGCAAGGTCTCGAGACAACTCCAGGCTCGCCCATGCGCCCTCCGCGGTCATGGGCCGAACGGCCCGGCCAGGAGGGCCCTATGCGTCGGCGTGGGTGGCTGCCCCAGGCCGGTCGGCCCTACGTCTCGCCCGCCCGGCAGGCTCGTGTGGGCTCTGGCCACTGTCGCCGCACGCCTGCGCCAGCCGACGCCCGGATGGTGCCTGAGCAGCCGCGCTACCCGAAGTTCCCTTCCTGCCGAGGTGCCTCGCGACAAGCGGGTTCCTGGACGTGACTGCCCTCGGCGCAGATGACGACGCGCCTCTGCGGCCGGACGAACGGGCACCGCAGCGCCTGACCGACGACTTGCTGCACGAGCTGCGAGAGGACCCGAAGATCCGGGCGGAGGCCGGTCAAGAGTCACACCGGGCGTCAAAGAGCTGCTGGGCCATCCGATGACCGATCCAGGCCTTCCGCCCCATAGGGCGGTCCGGCCCCCGGCTCCTGAGTTGAGAGTGGGACGACCAGTGAAGCTCCCCGGAGGGACCTTTGCCGCGACCTTGAGGGCCATGGGCCCTACTGACCAGCCACGCCCATGAGGTGATCTGGAGTTGGAAGAAGGTGAGTCTGATGATGCGCAAGCAGACCGTCAGAGAAATTCTGGCAACGCTGCTCGTTGCGGCCGTCGTGGTGCCGTTCATCGGTTACTCGGTCCGCGGGTCCATGCCCTTCGTGGAAGATCCGCGCGGTATGGCGGGCATCGGCATCGTGGCGTGCCTCCTCATGTTCCTCGTCTTGGGACGCGGCGCGGCGGACACCGGCCGGCTCGGGTGGTTCACCCGGGCGCTCGGTGTGCTCGCCCTCGGGTTCGGGATCGCTGCGCTGATCGCCGAGACCTCGTGGGCGCTCCTGGTGCCGATGATGGCGGCTCTGGTGGCTTTCTGGGCTGCGGCAATGACGCATGAGATCCGCCACGTCGCGCCTACAGGAACGCTCAGGCGTGCTTGAGCGCCAACCCGGCAGCGGGGCCGGTTATCTCGGTCGCCACTGACACGAGCCGGCCCCACTGCCGACCGTCCGTCCCCGGGATCCTGGCCATGCTGGCGCAGCGGTGTGAGACGTTTCTTCGGCCGGCCGCCTCCACCGGCTCCCGCGTCGCCGCCCCGAGTCCTCCTCCCCCGTTTGACAGCAACTCACCGACGAGGTCGGCAGCCTGCCGGCACGCATGGCCTTCCATCAGGCATGGCTCCAGATCGAGGCCACCACCGTCGCGGGCCCCTACGGGGTCCTACTGTGACCAGGATCGGTAGTTGGCACTCGACAACCTTCGTGACCTGCACTGATGCCAATTGGCCTCAGCACCAGCAGGTACGGAATCAGAGAGATGGTTGGCACTTTGGTACACCGCAGGTCACAGGGTGTCTCGCCGGGAACGCGGGGGCATCCGCTCTCCGGGCAGAGGGCTCCTTTGTGTGTGGCCGACGGACTACAGGTCCCGATGCAGCTTCTCTGTTGGTGGTCCGTACGGTGATGCATCCAGAGCACCACGTCGCACACCCGCAACGCACTGACGGTCGCGGTGAGGTCGGCGGACTGCCGTAGGGCCAACAGTTCGCGGTGCAGCGCATGATTGTCGGCACTCAGCGCGCCATGCAGGTCGAGCCAGAACGACCGCGGCCGACCGAGAATGCAGCGAACGACCTGATCGTAGACGGGGCGCGTGCACGAGCACGGCCTGGAGGTTGTCGACGGGTCGGCCCAGGGCCTGCGCCGTCCTCCGCAGTGCCCACGAGTAGGAAAGCCCGTGGAAGCCGTACCGGCGCAGCCCGTATTCGGCTCGCCACCGCTTCGGCACGGCGTACGTGCGCGCCTGTGTCGGAAGATCCTTGTGAAAGACGGTGTCGAAGCAGGCGACATGAGGAAGGTCGGGCAGGAGTTCTCGTGCGGCATCGACCATGTGCAGGGCAGGGGTCACGTGCAGCGGCGCGAGATCGGCGACGTCCGCCAGCAGAGTCCGTACGCGTGCGTCGATCAGCGTATGTCCAGTCAGGTGCGGACCGCTGTGGACGATGCGGTGACCAACCGCCGCAGGAGCGGGCACCTCGCTGAGGAAGTTCCGCAGTTCCGCCGCCGCAGCGGGCCCCGGGGGCTGAGAGGCTTCTCGATCCGCCACCCGTTCACCGTCCGCTGCGAACAGAGCTGTGTGAAGGCTCGAAGAGCCGGCGTCGAGGACCAGTACGTGCCCATCACGACTGTCGTGGGAGCGGTCAGCACTCATCGCACACCTCCAGGGCACCTGCGTCCTCGGGCACCGTGCGCCCGCCACGGAGTGTGACCGTTTCGGCCACGTGTGACTTCGACCTGTTCCTTCCCTCGCCGCCAGGGGCGCCGTCGGTGTCCGTCTCTGACAGCTGGTGCCCCTGCGATGGAGCGGCGCGGTTCCTCCCGCTGGCTGGAGACGAGTTCCCCGGTCCGTCTCGGAGGGCAGACTCCGGGTCGGCGCCAGGACGGGCCGTAGGTTCCTGCCGTTCGTGCTCGAGTCGGGCTGCCTCATAACCCTTGTCCTGCGCCTGATAGGCCTCGATGATGTCGCGCCTCGCCGCTTCCCCCCAGGCTGCCAGCACAGGGAGGGATCCGCTCGTCCACCCGTTCGACAGCACGCCGCGCCTACGGGGGCCTTGTCGTCGCGGCACTCTTCGTACTGTTCGCGGGGCTCCTCACCGTCGGGGTCGTCCCTGACGTCATCAGGCCGATCCAGGTGCCGTACCGCGTGGAGCCGGTCGCGGCGCTCGAAGCCGCCGGGAGACTACTTCCCGCCCCAGGAGACGCCGCGCTCCCCGTAGCCGGAGTCCTCAGCCACCCCCTTGCACGGGTGCTGATCCGTCACCTTCCGCAGCCCTGGCAGCCCGCACCCGTTGCTCCTCGCGAGCAGAGCCGACGTCCCGTTCCAGGGGTGTGCGGCTTACAGCTGTCGCGAGGTTGTCCAAGGCCCTCTTCTGCAGTTCCGCACCGCGCCGCAGCACCGGGCTCAGGTCTCCTCTGGCGCCCTCCCACGCGTGGAGCGCCTTCTCCACTCGCCCCCAGTCCAGATTCCTGTGCGCACGCACGTCGTCTGACGCCTGCGCGGTGTCCGCCTCCAAGGCCTCGGCGAACCGCTCCACCTCGGGGACGAAACGGCTGTCGACCCGCGGGACGTGGCTCTCCATGAGCATCGCCGCCCGGTCGAACCCCTTGAGCGCCTCCTGCGCATCCTCCGCCTCGCGCGACGTCAGCCCCCTGGGGCGGACCGGTTCCTGCCTCGCCTGGTCGTAAGCGTCCTGCCAGGTGGCACGTGCCTCCCTGCTCGCCAGCAGGGCCCTGCGCATGTCGGCGCGATGCTCCCGGGTCGGTTCGGCGTAGCCGCGGAGCACTGCGGCCGCGTAGCGGCCGTCGGCGGCGAGCCAGTCCGCCAGCCGACCCGGCAGCCGAGGGGTCTCCCATGCGGGGAACACCACGTACGCCAGCATGGCCAGGGCCCCGCCGAGCAGAGTGAGCACCACCCGCTCCGGGACCGTCTGCTCCCATGCCTGTCCTCCCATGCCGAGCAGGAAGACAACGTACGCGGCGGTGAAGCACTGGGAGTAGGCGTAGCCGGTACGGAACAGCGTGTACGACAGGGCTGCCGAGACCACCGCCAGCGCGCCGAACACCTGGGCGTCCGGGCCCAGGACCCGCACCATCCCGGTGGCGAGCGCGACCCCCGCCAGGGTCCCGGCGAAACGGCCCACGGCACGCGCGTACGTCTGGTGGAAGTCCGGCCGCATCACCATCACCGAGGCGATGGGCGCCCAGTAGCCGTGTTCCAGGGGCAGCCGCGAAGCGATCAGGTAACCGAGCGTGGCCACCGCCGCCAGGCGGACGGCGTGCCGGAACACGGGCGAGTCCCGGCGGAGCTCACGGCGGACCGCCCGGAGTACGACCGGGAGCAGCCTGAACATGGTCGGGCGCACCAAGAACTGGGCGCTCGCGGGGCCGGGCGGCGTAGGCGCCTTGTCCCGCGCCCCTCTGCTCCCGGCGATCTCCAACGCCTCGGCGAGCAGTTCCACGAGCCGTTCGGCGGCCTGCCGGGCGGGCCCCGCCAACACCTCGCCCTCCTCGTCGACGCGCAGGACGTCCGCGCTCCGGGGCGGTACCTCGGCGGGAGTGCCGCGGCGGATCGAACGGGCGGCCGTGTCCAGGACGTCGGCGGCCGCGCCGAGCAACTCCCGTGCTCGGTCCCGCCCGGGTCCCTCCACCGGGGCGCCGACGTCCGGATCGGCGAGCGCGGCGACGACCGGCAGAATGCGCTCGGCGAGGCCCCGGGGGCCGTGGAGGACGGGGGGCCGGGTGCGCGCCTGTGATGGCGTCACGGTGGCCGCGTCCCGGGCCGTCATCAGCGGCTCCGGGTCGAACGGCGCGGTCGGGTCGTGCCGCAGTCGGCGGGCGTAGTCCGCCACGGCGGCCAGAGCGTCGGCCAGCGCGTCACGATGCGCCCCCCAGCGGCGGATCGGGAACAGCAGGATCAGCACGGCCTGCACCACGCCTCCGAGCGCGATGACCCCGGCGTGTTCCAGAGCTCGCCCGACGCTCGTGGGCAGGGGTGATGGTCACCAGCATGCTGCCGACCGTCGTCGCTGCGACGATCCCAGCGGTCGATCCGAGGGCCCACGCCATCCCCGCGGCAAAGGCCCATACGGCCAGCAGCGGGAGGAACGTCACGAGTCGCCCCGCCGCCAGGTAGCCCACGAAGGTGCTGAGGGCCAGACCCACGCCCGCGCCGAGCGCGATCACCTTGCGCGGACGCCAGCTGCGCTGGAAGGTGGCCGCACCCGCAGAATAGGCACCGAGGGCAGCGGACGCGGCGTACGCAGGGGAGACCAGCCACAGCGCCGGCCCGATGACGAGCGCCACCCCAGCAGCCGTGCGCAGCGCGAGCAGGGGCTCCAGCCGCGTCTCCTCGATGGTGAGCCCGGAGCGCGCGACCTCCACGAAGGTCCGCAGCCACTTCACGGTGTGAGCCCGGTCGGAACGCGCTGCCGGGTCGCGGCGGCCGGGCCTGGGTGCGGCCACCGGGCGAGGAGGCCTCCCGCTGGGCCCAAGAGCTGAGCTTCGGTGCATTCGCGACACATCAGCATGCGACCTCACCGGTCCCAGGGTCTGCCTCGCACCGTATGTCCGGCGGCGTCTTCGCCTCCGGCTCGGCGAGCATGCGGGGGCCGCGGTCCGTCCTACCGGGCCGAACTCCGGTGATCGCCGCTGGTTCAGCCCCTGCCGGATTCAGGGTGACTGCCACCCGTCACCCGGACTGGTCCGGGGAGGCAGACGGGCGGCGGTCCCTGGGTTCCTATCGCTTGTGGCCGTTGCCGTGTCCGTTGGGATGCAGGACCACCTTGGTCCAGCCCTCGTCACGGGCGTCGAAGTGCTCGTAGGCGGTGGGGGCCTCGTCCAGGCTGAGCTCGTGGGAGACGACGAAGCTCGGCTTCGCCTTCTCACCGGCGATCAGATCCCGCAGAGCCCGGTTGTACCTCTTCACCGGCGCCTGCCCGGTGCCCATGTGCTGGCCCTTGAACCACATCATGCCGAAGTCGATCGGCACCTTGCCCTGGGCCTCCATCTCCCCCTGGGCTTCTTCGCCGCCGGGGTCCTGGGGCAGGAACACACCCACCACGCCGATGTCGCCGGTGAACCTGACCGAGTCGATCAGGCCGTTGAGCGTGAGGCTGGCGTCCTCGTGTCCCTCGGGGTCGTGCGCCTGGTAGCCGACGCACTCGCAGCCGTTGTCGGCGCCCAGACCGAGGGTGGCCTCTTTGACGACCTCCGCCGGGTTCTGCTCGGCGGTGTTGATCGCGATGGCCCCGATTTCCTCCGCCTTGCGCAGCCGGTCGGGCTGGTGGTCGGCCACCCAGACGCGGCCCGCGCCCTTGAGCACGGCGGAGTAGGCCGCCATCAGCCCGACGGGACCGGCCCCGAAGACGATCGTCTGGTCACCCGGTTTGACGTCGGCCATCTCGGTGGCGTGATAGCCGGTGGGGAAGATGTCGGCGAGCATCACATAATCGGTCTGCCGCTCGGCGGCGTCCTCACCCAGGCGCAGCGCGTTGAAGTCCCCGTAGGGCACACGCAACAGCTCCGCCTGGCCGCCCTGGTAGGGGCCCATGTCGGCGAATCCGTAGGCGGCTCCGGCGAGGTCCGGTTCTGGCTGCATGGTCAGGCAGTAGTTGGTCAGACCCCGCTCGCACTGCTTGCAGAAGCCGCAGGCGATGTTGAAGGGCAGGACCACGTACTCGCCGACCTGGACCTTGCGCACGGCCGAGCCGACCTCCACGACCTGGCCCATGTTCTCGTGTCCCAGCGTGCGGCCGGACTCGAACGAGGTGCGGCCCTCGTACATGTGCAGGTCCGAACCGCAGATATTGGTAGTGGTGATCTTGACGATGATGTCGCAAGGGTGCTCGATCTTCGCGTCCGGCACGTCCTTCACCGTGACCGTTCGCGGTCCTTCATATACCGCTGCTTTCATGATGACTTCCCTTGGTGTCGCGGCATGACCGCACCACTGCGGTGATGGAGACGGCGCGAAAGGCCTCACTCTCGGGCGTTGAACGCGGGGTTGGGACGCGGTCCGCGGCTCCAGCATGCCTCTGCGGGTCGTTCACCCGGATCAGGTGCAACGGCGCCGTCGGCGGCTTGCGATGCCGAGTACTGGCTCCCCGGCGGCGTGCCGCCCGGGTCCCCGTCGGCCTCGACGCGAAACGAGCACGCGTTCACCGATCAGGATAATCTTCCCCATCCGGACGACCACCGACCACCGCCGTATCCCCGACCGGATTCCGGCGACGCGGCCGGGGGCGTACTGCAGGGCGTCCAGTGACATGGTGTTGGGGCGTTCAGCGGGGCTGGCCGAGTGCTGCCGCCGGACGCAGGTTCTCCTCGAGTTTTTCGGCCATGGCCGCGCTGGCCAATGCCCGTCCCAGTCGAGGTGCCTGTTTGAAGAGGTTGTGCCCGGCTGCGAAAAAGATTCTCTCGGCTTCCCAGACCGCTATGCCGTCTTCGCTCCACGGCAGGCTTGTCACCCAGCAGTGCAGGTGCTCGACGGGCGCGGGGTCGAGGCGGGGCAATGCGCGGGAGACGTACGCGCGGGCGCGGTCGCTGAGTGCCGCCAGTGCTTCGGGGGCCACGACGCTGCCGTCCTCCCGCACCTCGACCGTTTGGCTGAGGCCCACCGCATATCGGCTGTTGCCCGGGTAGGGGGCTGCGTAGACGCCAACCTCCCCGAAGTCGCCGCTGCTGTCCTGCAGACAGGCGACCCGTTCCGGGGGCGCTCCCCTGACCTGGAAGGTGAGGCGGACGTGAGCTGCCGACCGTATGGGGAGCGAAAGCCCCACGTTGCGTGCCAGCCGCGCGGTGCCCAAGCCCGCGCAGACCACGACGCTTGCGTACTCTTCGCGGCCGACGGCGCTGAGCACCTCCACCGTGCCGCGGCCCGTGGGATGCAGCGAGAGGACCTCGTCGATGACCACAGAGTCACCCAGTGCATCGGCCAGGCACTCGACCGCGACACGGGTGCGGATGGCACCGCCGTCCTCATCAAGCATCGCGGGACCGCGGTAGTCCGCGAGCAGCGGCATGCTGGCCTGAAGTTCGGCGCTGTCCACGGTCCGGACCGATATGCCGCCGGCATCCTGCAGAATGCGCAGTCTCCCAGGAACGGAACCGCCCAGGGCGACCACTCCATCCCGGGAGATCAGTTCGGCGCCCAACCGGTCGGCCCACTCGTCCCAGACGGCGCGGCCCTGCCGGGTGAAATCAACCAGGCGGGCGTCGTCGTGCGCGTGACGGAATATGCGGGACTCGCCACCGGATTGCCCCTTGCCTGGAACGCCGCTTTCGTAGACCCGCGCCGTCGTTCCGCGTTCGGCCAGTGCATAGGCGGTGCAGAGTCCGACGATGCCGGCTCCTACCACGGCCACCTCGGGAACCCGGTCCATTCGATCGCCTCACTTCGCGTCCCGGGGATTTCCCCTACGGAGCAGGGGTTAGGTCACCTGTCGCCGCGAACTGGTGGATGACTGGACCCGATGAGCGGCACTGCCAGGCTCTACGCGAAACGGCGGCGGAACCGCTTCTTCTCCAGCGTCACACCAGTCTGAAATATGTCAAGCGGCCACCTCGGACGGCGGCCCTGACCGACCGGCGGAGAGTCGCGGGGGCGGACGCCTTGGTCGAGGCCTGGGAGGACCGCAGATCAGCCTACGGCCGTCGCCCTGCACCCAGGAAAAAGGAACTGCGCGGTAACCGGAAGGTCACGGCTGCCTCCTCCCAGCGCCGACCGTCCGGGGTGTGGCACGGGTCGCAGTCAGGAGTTGACGATGCGGCGCACGTTGTCGACGGCACCGCAGGTTGCCTTCAGCTGACGCTCGCGCTCTTCCACAAACGCCTCGGCCAGTTCCTCGCGGCGCTCCGTGGCCACGTTCGCGCGCGCTCCGTTGAGGATGGTGCGCTCCTCCTCGTCGGCGTGGTGGGTGACGGCCTGAATGAGATCTTCCAGCCTCTCGTCCCACTCCTGGGAGCCGACCTCGTCGACTTCCAGGAGTTCCAGGAGTGCCCTGTTGCCCCCTGTGCTCCTCCTTGCCGTGTTCCAACTCTTCGTTGGACACCGGCCTGTACAGCCTCACCGGGACAGCCGCCAAGGCGCCAGCATGAATGTGCACGACCTGCGCGAGCGGTCCTCTTCCACCAGCCGGACGCCGCCTACCCCTACGACCGCACCCTGTTTCTCGTACGGCCCGACTAATACTGCGGCCAACCGCTCCTGATCAGTACCAGGGATGGCCCCTCTTCAATACCTGCCCGGCCGGTGTGCTCGCCTTCGGCTCACTCGACCTGGCGGGCATCCACGAGCACGCCCTAGGGTTGCCCCGTGACCAGCAGTTTAGTCATCCTGGCCGTCCTGAAGCTTGCGGCGACGTTCCTGTTCGCGCTTGGAGTACGCGGCCGCCCGGATCGCCTCGTCGCTCTCCAAGCCTGATCCCAGTGCGCCGCCCACGGTGGCGACCGAAGCCACGAACCAGGCCAGCGTCAAGTACTCCTCGGCGTGCAGCGGTGTTCGCGTCATGGAAGCGAACACTTGGTCGTTGAGGATGAACAGCGCCCACACCCAGTTGATGACCAGCAACCCCGCATAACAGACGAGCACCCCGATGCCCAGGGTCGCGACCGTCGATGCGTTGTACAGCCGCGCCCTCTGCCTCGCTTCCGGCGAGCTCTCTGATGATCGATGCCACAACTCCGCGTCTATGATCAGCCAGCCGATCATGATCGCGACAGATCCGACGGTGGCGATGACAAGGCGTGGCGTGCTGAGGGACGCGGCCAGGCTCCAGACGGTGGAGTTCACGGTGGCGACTGCCCCCGTGGCGAGCGCGGCCGCCAGGGCTTTCGACAAGCCCGGCACCAACCGCCACGGCCGGTTGGCGCGGACCATACCGGCGAGCACCCGCAGGTAACCGCGCGGCCCGCTGACCACGTACCGAAGATCGTCGGTCTCCTTCTCATCGGTCCGGCCCGGATGAAAAGGGGCGAGACGATCGACGGAGGGCTCCGGAAGTGGCTGACTTCGCGAAGTTCCTTCAGCACCATCGGGTTGCGGACTCGCCATGCCGAGCACGGCTTCTTCGACGGCTCGCCGGGCCCTCGTCTGCAGCCGCAGGCCCCCCAGTGAAGGAAGAGAGAGCAGCGCCAAGCCGTGTTCGTGATTCAGATGCACAGCAAGCCTGCGCCCGTGGGAGTGCAGCGGAAGGTCGGTGAGGGCCACGACGATGTCCCAGTTCTCCGCACTCCCACGGTCCTTGATCCTGCGCATCAAGGTGGGCTGGTCCTCCGTCCCCGAGGTGAAGGGCTCACTGACCACCTCGACGTCGAACCGTCGTTCCTGACCCGACTTGTCGGTGAGCCGAGCGGAAAGTGTCCGGGCCATTCGCTGCGCGATCTCCGTCGGCGCATCCGGATCCGCCAGGAGAGCCACGACCGTAACGCCCTGAGACGACAGCTCCATGACCAGACCCTCCTCGTCGGCTGCACCACCGGTCCCGGGTGCCCACGGACACCGCCGCGGTAACGTCCACGCCACGTGACACGCCGGCCCCCGCCTGAAGGTGCAGGCGGCACACGGCCTGCACCCACCACCGGTACACGAGCGCGTCCGCCACCGCGAACCGGCCCGGGCTGCTGCTCACCAGCCTCTCCCGAGCGCGTTCCGGCCCTGCCGTCGGTCCGCAGGCCCATCCAACGCCCCAGGCAGTCGGACGCATGGGCCTGGCAGGGCAAAACAGGGAGGCTGATTGGGCCCGACATACGCATGCGTTCGTGCGCTCCCGTCGGCCAGGCTGTCTGGGAGCCCAGGGGCCGGGAGCCGGCCGGCTCCCGCAGCCGGAGGTTGCCATCATGACCGTGATGTCCATCGCCAGATTCGAGAAGTTCTTTCGCGCGGCCGCAGGACTGAACGTCGACAAGAACGATCTCAAGCGCCACAGCGACTTCGTCGATGCCAAGCTCTACGATCTGCTGACCGTCGCCCAGGCCACCGCCAAGGCCAACGGGCGCGACATCATCCGGACATCTGACCTACCGATCACGAAAGGCCTGCAGGAGAGCATCCACCGCTTCCGGAAGATCGACCAGGAAGTAGAACTCAAGCCGATCCTGGAACAGCTCGCCACCCATCCCGCTCTGGACCGTACGCCCGATGAGGAGACCGAGGCGGCCTATCCGGACATCATCGGCGGACTCAGCCTGGCCCTTGCCCAGAGTTTCAAGATCCTCCACCCCGACCTGAAGAATCCCCAGACCCAGCACTGGGACGAGGCTCGCGCCGTCTTCGACCTCCTGCTGTGAGCAGCGACTGGAACAGGCTGTGCAGCCACGGCCGAACAGTGTCAGCGTGTTCTGCTTCCTCGGCTGCCGCAACGACGTGCTCCAGATTGAGAGTCGGAGAGCTCAGACCGTGACGGCCCGACCTCGAAGGGATCATCGAAGGCATGGACAGGAACGTGTCCGTCGGGTCCGGTGAGCGGCTGCTGGAGGAACTGGTCAGGGCGGCCCAGCTGGCATCACCTGCGGAACTGCCCGTGGTCCTGAACCGGTATTCCGAGGCCATGGGCCTGGGCAGGGCCGTTATCTATCTGGTCGACATCCAGCAAAGACTGCTGGTGCCGCTTGCCGAAGGCGAGCCCCAACTGGAGCTCGACACGTCTCTGGCCGGATGGGCCTACCGCACCGACTCCCTCCGAATGGAAGAAACCCCCTCCGGAGGGCTGACTGTGTGGCTACCCCTGGCGGACGGAGCGGAGCGGTGGGGCGTCGTGGAGCTGAACATGAGCACCCTGGACGGGCTCAAGCTACGGCGCTGTCGAACGGCGGCGCTGATCCTCGCACTGATCATCACGTCCAAGCGCACCTACAGCGACACCATCGCGCAGCGCATGCGCACCAGGCCGATGCACCTGCCCACGGAGATGGTGAGAGCTTTTCTCCCTCCCCGGTCGATCGGCACCGGGCGGGTCGTGTCGACGGCGGTTCTGGAGCCTGCGTACGAACTGGGCGGCGACGCTTTCGACCATGCGTTCACCGAGGACGTTCTGCACGCCGCAGTCCTCGACGGCATGGGGCACGATCTGGCGTCCGGACTTGCCACCTCCGTCGCCATGGCAGGCTGCCGTAACGCCCGGCGCAGCGGGGCAGACCTGAACGACCTCGTGGGTACCATGGACAAGGCATTGGCGAAGTGGCTTCCCGAGCAGTTCTGCACGGGTGTCTTCACCCAGTTGCACATGCCCACCGGGGTGCTGCGCTGGTGCAACTGCGGCCACCCGCCTCCGTTGCTCATCCGTCGCCACCGCCTGCTCCACAAGGCATTGGAGCGGCCACCTGAGCCTCCTTTGGGTCTGCCCGCCAGTCTCGCCGGGACCGCCCGTCAGGTGCACGACGTCGGTCTCGAGCCCGGTGACCGCATACTGCTCTACTCGGACGGCGTCGTGGAATCACGCGACGAGGCGGGCGAAGAGTTCGGCCTGGAGCGCTTCACCGACTACATCATCCGGTCGACCGCAGCAGGGCAGAGCGCCCCGGAAGTGCTGCGCCTGCTCATCCATGCCATCCTCGAGCATCAGCACAACGAACTCAGCGACGACGCCACGATCTTGATGTTCGAGTGGCAGCCCCCTGACCCGTGACCGCAAGAGCCGGAAGGCGCACGTGACGCCGGAAGACGGCCGGGCGCCGTAGGCCTGCCCTGCCGTCTGACCGCACGCGTGACCTCCTCCACCGGGGTCACGGCAGGAGCGCGGCAAACGAGTTCGGCACCCGGGATGTGAGGTGCTGCCATTCTCCGGCGCTCACATGGCGCTCCAGAGTTTTCAACACGGTGCGCACCAGCTTCTCGTCGCCGCCTTCGACCGCGTAGGGGAATTCGCTCCGGACCCGTGCGAAGAACTCCTCGTTGCTCATCTTCACGGGCGTGTCGGCAGGCCTCCAGCCGTCGTAGTAGACGCCTCTGACGAGGGTCGGCAGTTGGGCTCCGAACTGTACGGCCGTCTCGACCGGGAGACGATCCCGAAGCGGGTGCAGCACGGCCCGCAGTGCCGCGTACGACTGCTTACGCCGTTCTTTGGGCCACTCGAAAGCCTCCTCGACATCTCTGAGGAGCCGATTGGCCTTGTCCACCATGGTGTCGAACGAGGACAAACCTGTATCGACCATTTCGTGGGCCTTTCGTTCTGGGCGCCTCAGGGCTCAGTCCGCGAGGTCGGCCTTGCCGAACAGAACCGCGTAACTGGAGGGGAGTTGGCTGATGATCTGATTCAGTTCTCCGCCGGTGACAGCGTCGGCAACGGTGGTCAGGACCGCGCTACCGTCCCACTGCGCCGTACGCGGCCGGGCACCCGTGCGCTCGGCGACCCGGCGGTAGAACTCTTCGATCCCGAAGCTCTGCGCCTTCTGCGGCGTGGCTTGGTCCAGAACCTCTCCCAGCGGGCCGGGCAGCTGGGATGCGAGGTCCTTGACCTCTCCCGGGCTGATCCGTTGGGCCAGGACTTCCAGCACGGCATTGGTGACGTCCGCGGCTTCGCTCTGATCCTTGTATTCGCCTCGCTCGCGTACATGGGCGAGGAATCCGTCGTATTTCATCGCTGCCTCCTTCTGCCGCGGTCACCGCTGGTCATGGGGGTCGCCCGATGCGCTGTCGGGTCGGCCGCGTCCGTCCGTCGGCGCGTAGCTGCCGTCGGCAGGGCTCCTGGCCCTCGACTCCCGCTCGGACTCACGCAGGGCACGGCGGAAGCGTCCGGGGCCCCAGGAACGGCCGCCCACGGCCGGTTCGAGTCGGTCGCGGCTCGTCGGGCCGGATTCTTGGAGCGCGTGGGTGATCTGTTCGACCTCGTCGTCGAGGCGTTGTTCGGCCATGGCGGACGAACGGCTTGCCGTGCCCGCGATGCCGGCCATCCGAGGCGAGTACGGGGTGCTGCCCCGTCAGGGGCCCGGGCGGTAGCGGCGGGCTCCGGTGCGCTCCCGCTCCTGACGGCGGGCGATGCGGTCGGCGATCCGCAGGTCCCGCCCCTGCGCGGCCTGCCGGACGTGTGCGGGGCGGAGTCGGTCTCGTGCGTCCTGTAGCGATCGGCACGGCCGTGGGCGGAATTCGGCTGCTGTGCGCCTGGCGTCTGCGTCGCCGAAGGAAGCCGCTGGCGAGCAACGTGCCGCGTCTCCGCCGCCGTGAGGGGTTGTGAGAAGGGACGTCGTTCATGGGTCACCCCGGGCGTCAAGCCTCATGGCCCGGCCGCGGTGCCGGACGGGTGTCCGGAACCGCGGCGTTCGCCTGTCAGCCGCTGCTCCCGGTGCCTTCACTCGTCTCGCTGATCTCGACGTGCCGGGGCTTTGCGACCTCGGCCTTGGGCACGGTGATGGTGAGCACCCCGTCCGACATCTGCGCGTTGATCTTCTCTGTGTCGACCTCTCCGGGCAGCCGCAGCCGGTACTCGAAGGCTCCGGTGCGGCGGGTGCTCCGGCGCAGGACGCCTTTGCGTTCCTTCTCCTTGATCTCTCCGGTGACCACCAGTTCCTGGCCGTTCGCTTCGACGTCGATGTCCTTGCTCTTGACGCCGGGGAGTTCGATCTCGACGTGGAAGGCGTCGTCGGACTCCGTGACATCCGCCAGGGGTGTCCACGCCACTGCGGTCGCCGCGCCTCCCACCGTGGATTCGATCAGCCCGCTCATCTCGCTGAGCAGTTGGTCGAACTCCGTCAGCGGATTGCGTGCCCAGCCAAGCGGCCTGGCCTGCATGGCGGCACCTCGGTGGTGCCGGACGGGCGTGGCCATTCCCATCGCCTCCTTCTCCTTTTCGTGATCTTTCGTGATCTCGTCGCCCGCTGGGTGTCATCCGAGCCAAGCGGACTCCTTCGGACGGGTGTGCGGGGAGCTGTCGGTGCCGCCGGGCGCGGCCGTGTGGCCCAGGTAGCGGTGCACGAAGTGGATGCTCATCGCGCCTTCGCCGACCGCGGAGGCCACGCGTTTCACCGAGCCGCTGCGGACGTCGCCGGCGGCGAATACGCCAGGCAGGCTGGTCTCCAACGTCAGGCAGTCGCGGCCCTGGCTCTGCCACAGTCCGGGGACGGAACAGGCCTGCGCCTCCGCCCCGGTGAGCACGAAGCCGCGCGCGTCGAGGGCGAGCGCGTCGGACAGCCACTCGGTGTGGGGCTCGGCGCCGGTGAACACGAACAGGGCCCGCACCGCGAGCTGCCGGTGCTCGCCCGTACGGTGGTCGACCACGGTGACCGCCTCCAGCACCTTGTCGCCGAGTGCCTCGGTCGTCTCGGTGCGCAGCAGCACCCGCACCCGCGCGTGGCGCTCGACCTGATCGATCAGGTAGCGGGACATGTGTGCCTCGAGGCTCGGCCCACGGACGAGCAGGTACACCTGCGGTGCGTACCCGGCCAGGAAGAGTACGGCCTGGCCCGCGGAGTTGCCGCCGCCGACGACGGCCACCGGGTCGGTACGGCACTGCTGGGCTTCGTAGACGGTCGCCGAGTAGTGGACGCTCGTTCCCTCCAGGCGTTCGATGCCGGGCACGTGGAGGCGGCGGTAGCGGGCGCCGGTGGCCAGGACGACGGTGCGGGCGCTGATCTCGCTGCCGTCGGCGAACCCGACGGCGTAATGGCCGTCCCGCGGTTCGAGGCGGGCCGCCTCCGCCGGGACGCTGATCCGGGCGCCGAACTTGTCGGCCTGGAGCACGGCGCGGTCGGTGAGTTCGGCGCCGGAGATGCCGGAGGGGAAGCCCAGCAGATTCTCGATGCGGGACGACGTCCCGGCCTGACCGCCGGTGGCCATCGCTTCGACCAGGGTCGTGTCGAGGCCCTCCGAGGCGGCGTTCACCGCGGCGGCGAGACCGGCGGGTCCGGAGCCGACGATCAGGAGATCGCCGTGATGGTTTCCGGCAGGCAGCGAGGGCAGGCCCATGAGCCGGGCCAGTTCCGCGTTGCTGGGGTTGCGCAACAGAGTGGTGTCCCGCCAGATGACGAGCGGTGTCTCCTCCGGATCTACGCCGAAGCGGCGCAGCAGCTCCTCGGCCTCTTCGTCCGTCTCCAGATCGATCCAGCGGTACGGCAGCCGGTTGCGGGCGGCGAACTCACGCAGTCGCCGGGTGTCGGGCGAATAGCGCGAGCCGACGATGCGGAAACCGGCGCCCTGCCCGACGAGCAGGGCACGGCGGCCGAGGCAGGCACGCAGCACCAGATCGCCAAGGACGGAGTCCCGGGTCACCAGGTCACGCAGCTGATCCATGGAAAGGGCGAGGACCTCACCGGGGTCCCTGACCGTAGCGGTGTAGAAGGCCACCTGCCCGTTCAGGAGCCCGAGTTCACCGATGAAGCGGCCGGGGCCGTGCACACGCAGCAGACGTTCGTCGGGCGTGCCGTAGTCCTCGACGATGGCGACCGAGCCGCTGAGGACGACGTAGAACGTCTCGCACCGCTCCCCCTCCCGGATCAACACATCGCCGGCGTCGACCGCGCGCCGCCGGCCACGCTGCGCCAGGCGGTCCATCTGATCCTCCGGCAGACGGGGGTAGGCGCCGTAGATGTCGGCGGTCTCGAAGGGGACGCTCTCCTCCGTCTCGTCCGGCACCTGCGCTGCGCTCGGCCGCCTCTCGTCGCCGGACATCACACGAACGCCTCGTGGACGAAGCACCACCGCCAGTCCTCGCCGGGCTCCATCGACGCCGCGATCGGATGGCCGTCGGCGGCGGCGTGACGGCGCGCGTGCCGGTTCGGCGAGGAATCGCAGCAGCCGACGTGGCCGCAGGTCAGGCAGAGCCTCAGGTGGACCCACGGAGAGCCGAGCAGCAGACACTCCTGACACCCTTCGGGGGTCAGTGGCCGGACCGGGCGGACGAGCGCGAGGTGGGGGTCGGTTCGTACGGTCATGGCTGATCACCCTTTCCCGGCCGGTTCACGGCCCGCGATCGACTGCTCCACCCACCGCCGCAGGGCAGGGGCAGGCGCGGCACCCGCCTGCCGGGCGATGGTCTGGCCTTTGTCGAGGACCAGCAGGGTCGGTACCGCCTGGACCTCGAACCGCTGCGCCAGCCGCGGGTTCTGGTCGATGTCGACCTTGACGAGTTTGATTCGGCCGGCGAGATCGGCGGCGACCTTCTCCAGTGCGGGGCTCACCATGCGGCAGGGGCCGCACCATGTGGCCCACAAGTCGACCACGACGGGCACGTCGGCCCGCTCCACGACCTCGGCGAAGTCGTCGTCGCCCGCGTCCACCATCCACGGCAGAGGCTGCTTGCAGTTGCCACACCTGGGGCGGCCCGCAGCGGACACGGGCACCCGGTTCTTGCGCCCGCAGTGCGGGCAAGTGACGTTGGTGGCCTGAACAGTGCTCATGCCGCCTGCGCTCCCTTCACGTCCTCGGCCTGGTCATAGGTGACCACCAGCTCTCCGGCCTGGGCGTCGACACGGACCGTGGCGCCGTCCTGTACGTCGCCGCGCAGCAGGGCGCGCCCGACCAGCGTCTCGACCTCGTGGGAGATGTAACGCCGCAGCGGCCGGGCCCCGTACACCGGGTCGTAGCCCTGGTGGGCGATCAACTCCCGGGCCTGCTCGGTGAGTTCAACGGTGATGCGGCGCTCGGCGAGGCGACGGCGCAGTTCGTCGAACTGCAGCTCCACGATCCGCTCGATCTGCCGCTCACCGAGCGGCTTGAACAGCACGATGTCGTCGACGCGGTTGAGGAACTCCGGGCGGAAGTGCCCGCGCAGCTCGCCCATCACCAGGGCGCGGGCGTCCGGTTTGATCTCACCCTCGGCGGTGGCACCGTCGAGGAGGTGCTCGGATCCGATGTTGGACGTCATGATGATCACGGTGTTGCGGAAGTCGACCGTGCGGCCCTGAGCATCGGTGATGCGGCCGTCATCGAGGATCTGCAGCAGGGTGTTGAAGACATCGGTGTGGGCCTTCTCGATCTCGTCGAACAGCACGACCGAGTACGGCTTGCGGCGTACTGCCTCGGTGAGCTGCCCGCCCTCCTCGTAGCCGACGTAACCGGGCGGTGCGCCCATGAGCCGGCTGACGGTGTGCCGCTCCTGGTACTCGCTCATGTCGAGGCGGACCATGTTCTCCTCGGAGTCGAACAGGGCCCGGGCGAGGGTCTTGGCCAGCTCGGTCTTCCCTACACCGGTGGGCCCGAGGAAGATGAACGAGCCGATGGGGCGGCGGGGGTCGCGGATGCCGGAGCGGGCGCGGATGATGGCGTCGGCGACGAGCTGGACGGCCTCGTCCTGGCCGATGACACGCTCGCGCAGGATCTCGTCCAGGCGCAGCAGCTTCTCGCGTTCGCCCTCCTGGAGGCGGGCGACGGGAACGCCGGTCCAGGCGGCGACGATCTCGGCGATCTCCTCCTCGGTGACGACCTCGCGCAGCAGCCGGTTCTCCCCTTGCTTCGCGGCCAGTTGCTCCTCCTCGGCCTTCAGCCGGCGCTCCAGGTCCTGGAGACGGCCGTAGCGGAGTTCGGCGGCGCGGTTGAGGTCGTAGGCGCGTTCTGCCTCCTCCGCCTCGTGGCGGACCTGCTCCAGTTCCTGCCGCAGTTCCTGCACGCGGCGGATCGCTTGCCGTTCGGCCTCCCACTGGGCGTGTTTGGCGTCGGCCTCGCCGCGCAGGTCGGCGAGTTCCCTGCGCAGTTCCTCGAGGCGGGTTTTGCTGGCGGGGTCGGTCTCCTTGGAGAGGGCGGCCTCCTCGATCTCCCGGCGGGTGACGCGGCGGGTGATCTCGTCGAGTTCGGCGGGCATCGAGTCGATCTCGGTACGCAGCCGGGCGCAGGCTTCGTCGACGAGGTCGATGGCCTTGTCGGGCAGGAACCGGTCGGTGATGTAGCGATGGCTGAGGGTGGCCGCGGACACCAGCGCGGTGTCCTGGATCTTCACGCCGTGGAAGATTTCCAGGCGTTCGCGCAGTCCGCGCAGGATGGAGATGGTGTCCTCCACGCTCGGCTCGTCGACCAGGACCTGCTGGAAGCGGCGTTCGAGGGCGGCGTCCTTCTCGATGTGCTTGCGGTACTCGTCGAGGGTGGTGGCACCGATCATGTGGAGTTCGCCGCGGGCGAGCATCGGCTTGAGCATGTTGCCCGCGTCCATGGCTCCTTCGGCGGCGCCGGCGCCGACGACGGTGTGGAGTTCGTCGACGAAGAGCAGGATGTGCCCCTGGGCGGCCTTCACCTCGGACAGCACGGCCTTGAGGCGTTCCTCGAACTCGCCCCGGTACTTGGCTCCGGCCACCAGGGAACCCATGTCGAGTGCGAACACGGTCTTGTCGCGCAGTCCTTCGGGCACGTCGCCGCGGACGATGCGCTGGGCCAGGCCCTCGACGATGGCGGTCTTGCCGACGCCGGGGTCGCCGATGAGGACGGGGTTGTTCTTGGTCTTGCGGCTGAGGATCTGAGTGACGCGGCGGATCTCGGCGTCGCGGCCGATGACCGGGTCGAGCTTGCCGTTCCTGGCCTCGGCGACCAGGTCGCGGCCGTACTTCTCCAGGGCCTCGTACGCCACTTCGGGGTTGGCCGAGGTGACGCGCTGGTTGCCGCGGATCTGGGTGAGCGCGCTCAGGAACGAGTCCCGGGTGATGCCATGCTCCTTGAGCAGCCGTCCGGCGGCGGTCGCCGAGCCCTCCTCTGCCAGGGCGAGCAGGAGGTGCTCCACGGACACGTACTCGTCCTTGAGGCGTTTGGCCTCCCGCTCGGCCGCGTCCAGCAGCCGGGACAGGCGCTGGGTGACGAACACCTGGCCCGGCGCCGCACCCGGGCCGGTCACCTTGGGCCGGCGGGAAAGCTCCTCACCCACAGCCGCACGGAGCTCCTCGGGCGCCCTTCCCGCCTGTTGCAGCAGCCGCGGGATCAGGCCGTCCTCCTGGTCGAGGAGCGCGAGCAGCAGATGCTCACCGTCGACCTCGGTCTGGCCCATGCGGACGGCGGCGGTCTGCGCCTCCTGGAGGGCTTCCTGGGACTTCTGGGTGAGACGGTTCATGTCCATGGCCGTATGTCACTCCTCGTACCGGCGCGGCGCAGTGCGGCTTCGAGCAGGCTGATGCGGTCCAGCAGATCGAGCACCAGACCGATGGATGCGTAGTTGAGGCAGAGTCCTGAGCGCAGCCGCTGGACGCGGGCGAGAACCGCCGGGGCGGCGGGGTCGAACACCAGGTGCCCAGCCGCGTCGCGTTCGGCGTCGACCAGGCCGAGGGCGACGAACCGGCGGACCAGGTCGGGGTGCAGGCCCGAGCGGCGGGCCACGGTGTCCAGGGAAAGCGTGGGTACGGGGACGAGCGCGTAGCGCACGGCCGTGGAGCCGGCGCTCGTGCGTACGGGACGCCCGCCCGCGTCGGCCCGGGCGGTCCGGCCGCCGGTGGCCGCCCATGAGGGTCGGTCGCTCATCACGTCCTCCTGGGGTCGTACGAAGAGGTGGCGGCGAGCTCCTCGAACAGCTCGCGCTCCCGGTCGCTGAGCTTGGGCGGCACCATGACGCGGAGTTCGGCGTAGAGGTTGCCGTCGGCACCGCGCGGGTTCGGCATGCCCTCGCCGCGCAGCCGCAGCCGCCGGCCACTGGACGAGCCCGCGGGCACCGTGACCTTGGCCGTGCCGCCGCCCGGCGTGGGCACCGGAACCGTCGCGCCCAGCGCCGCCTCCCAGGGGGTGACCGGAAGCTGCACGTACACGTCCCGGCCGTCCAGCCGGAACCGAGGGTGCGGCTGGATACGCACCCGCAGATACAGATCCCCCGCGGCGGCGTCACCGCTGCCCCGTCCGCCCTCGCCCGCCAGGCGGATGCGCTGCCCGTCGGTGACGCCGGGCGGTACGTCGACCTCGTACCGTCGCGGCTGCCCGGTGGGGCCGGCGAGCGTGACGGTGCGGCGGCCGCCCAGGTACGCCTCCTCGACGGTGAGCGGCAGCTCGGCCTCCTGGTCCGCTCCAGGGACGCCGCCCGGGGCTGCGCCGGCTCCGAACATGGAACCGAGCAAGTCCTCGATGTCGATGCCTTCCGCTCCGAAGCCGTCGCCGAAGCCGGTGGTGTACCGGACACGGGGGCCGCCCGCGCCCGCGGTCCTCCGAGCGCGGAAGCCGCCGCCGGGTCCGGCGCCTGCACCGACCCGCTCCTCCCAGTCCTCGGGGACCTTCCGGAAGTCCTCGCCGAAGCGGTCGTAACGGGCCCGGGTCTTGGGGTCCGACAGGACGCTGTACGCCTCGTTGAGGTCCTTGAAGCGTTCCTCCGCCCCCGGGTCCTTGTTGACGTCGGGGTGGTACTTGCGGGCGAGTTGGCGATATGCCTGCTGGACCTCGTCCTGGCTCGCGGTCCGTGACACGCCCAGCACCTCGTAGAAGTCCCGTGCCATGACCGGTCACTCCCGCTTCGCGACCGTCACAGCGGCGGGCCTGAGCTGGCGTTCGCCGTCCCCATAGCCCGGGCGGAGCACCTCGACGACCGTGCCCGGTGGGGCGTCGGGGTCCTGGACCACGCCGACCACCTCATGCAGGGCCGGGTCGAAGGCGACGCCGGTCTCCGCGTGCCGAGGGTAGCCGAGCAGTTCGAGGACGCTCACCCCCTGGTCGCGGACCGCCCGGACGCCCTCCACGATCGCACCGGGATCGGGTCCGGCATGAGTCAGGGCGAGTTCGAGGTTGTCCAGGACGGGCAGGAAGGCGGCGGCCGTGCGGGACCGCTCGGACGTCCGCTCCCGCTCCAGTTCCCTGGCATGGCGCTTGCGGAGGTTGTCGAGGTCGGCGAGCGCGCGCCGCCAGCGGTCCTCCAGTTCCTTGAGCTCGGCCGTGTGCTGGTCCTCGGACGGGGTGGGGCCGCCGGCCGCGTCGGGGCCGGGTTCCTCGTCCGTGTCAGGCCCCGTCCCGGCCGGCGGGCCCGAGCGCGGAAGATCCCCTCGGGGAGGGCGTACGGCGCCCTCCGGAGCCGGGTCGGCCGGGTCCGGCACGGCCGGGTCGGATTCCCTGGGGTGGATCGGCATGGCGGTTCCTCAGTCCTTGTCGAACTCGGCATCGATGACGTCGTCGTCACCGCCACCGCCGCTCGGGCCGCCGCCGGTCGGGCCGCCCCCGGTGGTGTCCTGGTCGGGACCGCCCGTGGTGGCGCCGCCCTGATGTGCCGCCAGCCCCGACAGCACCTGCTGGAGTTCGGAGGTCAGGGGCCGCACCCGCTCCACGCCTGCCTCCTCCTTGACCGCCGCCCGGGCATCCGACACCAGCATCTCGGCGCGTGCCTTCTCGTGCGCGGGTGCGGCGTCGCCCAGCTCGGCGAGGCGCTTGTCGACCTGGTACGCGACGGCGTCGAGCTCGTTGCGGGCGTCGACGGCCTCGCGCAGGGCCTGGTCCAGGCCCTGGTTGCGCTCGGCCTCCTGGACCATGCGTTCGACCTCGCCGCGGTCGAGATTGGAGCTCTCGGTGATGGTGATGCCCTGTTCCTTGCCGGTGTCCTGGTCTCGGGCCCTGACGTTGAGAATGCCGTTGGCGTCGACGTCGAAAGTGACCTCGATCTGCGGTTCGCCGCGCGGCGCCGGGCGGATGTCGGTCAGCTGGAAGCGGCCGAGCACCCGGTTGTCGGCGGCCCGTTCGCGCTCGCCCTGGAGGACGACGATGTCGACGGCGGGCTGGTTGTCCTCGGCGGTGGAGAAGGTCTCGGTGCGGCGCACCGGGATGGTGGTGTTCCGCTCGATGATCTTCGTCATCACGCCGCCGCGGGTCTCGACACCCAGTGACAGGGGCGTGACATCGAGCAGCAGGACGTCCTTGACCTCGCCCTTGAGCACCCCGGCCTGGATCGCGGCACCCAGGGCCACGACCTCGTCGGGGTTGACGCTCATGTTGGGTTCCTTGCCACCGGTCAGCCGGCGCACCAGCGCCTGGACGGCGGGAATGCGGGTGGAACCCCCGACGAGGATCACCTCGTCGATGTCGCTCTCGCCGACCTTGGCATCGGCCATGGCCTGCTGGACCGGTTCCAGGCACCGCTCCACCAGGTCGCTGGTGATCTGCTCGAACGTGGACCGCATGACGGAGTCGGTGAGGTGCTTGGGGCCCGCGGCGTCGGCGGTGATGAACGGCAGGCTGACCTGCGTCTGCGTCACCGAACTGAGCTCGGTCTTGGCCTTCTCCGCCGCCTCGAACAGGCGCTGCAGTGCCTGCGGGTCCTTGCGCAGATCGATGCCGTTCTCCTTCTGGAAGTCGTCCGCGAGATAATCCACCAGACGCCGGTCGAAGTCGTCACCGCCCAGGTGGCTGTCGCCCGCCGTGGAACGCACCTCCACCACGCCGTCGCCCACGTCGAGGATGCTCACATCGAACGTGCCGCCGCCGAGGTCGAAGACCAGCACCGTCTCGTGCTGCTTCTTGTCCATGCCGTACGCGAGGGCGGCCGCGGTCGGCTCGTTGATGATCCGCAGCACCTCCAGTCCCGCGATCCGCCCGGCGTCCTTGG
The DNA here is from genome assembly GCF_009872555.1 of Streptomyces sp. SID5643. Taxonomy (NCBI): domain Bacteria; kingdom Bacillati; phylum Actinomycetota; class Actinomycetes; order Kitasatosporales; family Streptomycetaceae; genus Streptomyces; species Streptomyces sp. SID5643. The sequence continues at coordinate 20,752 of NZ_WWIC01000193.1, read as the reverse complement.
TGGCGGTGCGCTGGGCGTCGTTGAAGTAGGCGGGCACGGTGATGACCGCCTCCGTGACCCGCTCCCCGAGCTGCTTGGACGCGTCGTCGGCGAGTTTGCGCAGCACCTGAGCGCTGATCTCCTCAGGCGCGTAGAGCTTGTCGCGCACCTCGAAGCGGGCGACGCCGCCCGGACCCTCGACGACGTCGTACGCCACCGCCCTGGCCTCGTCCGAGATCTCGTCGAAGTGCCGGCCGATGAACCGCTTGGCCGAGTAGATGGTGCCCTTGGGATTGAGGATCGCCTGGCGCCGGGCGAGCTGGCCCACCAGCCGTTCCCCGGTGTCGGTGAAGGCCACCACGGACGGTGTCGTACGGTTGCCCTCGCTGTTGGGCACGACGGAAGCCTCGCCGCCCTCCCACACGGCGATCACCGAGTTCGTGGTGCCCAGGTCGATGCCCACTGCCTTGGCCATGAGGAACTCCTCCCGGTGCGGCGGCATGCGCCGCAGCTGCGGTCCGATCGTTCATGTATGGGCGGGACGTCCGCCGACGCCGGTGGTCTGCAGCCCTCCGAGCAGCCGTACGGCCTCATCGGCCACCGCTTCGTCCACGACGACGTCGTACCGGCTGGGCTGCATCGAACGGACCGAGGCGAAGTCCCGGCGGCCGCCCTGCAGGGCGTACAGCAGCACACCGAACAGCGCGCCCACGATCGCCCCGAAAATCAGGCCGTAGAGGGCGACGAGCAGGGCGGAGACGAGCGGGTCTACCCAGTCCACCAAGCCGAAGAGCCAGCCGATCAGCGCACCGGGAAGGGCCCCGCTCGCCGCACCGTGCAGGGCGGCCCTGCCGTAGTCCATACGGCCGACGACCTGCTCGACGAGGCGGACGTCCTGGCCGATGATGGCCACCCTCTCCACGGGAAACCCCTGGTCCGAGAGGTGGTCGACGGCGCGTTCGGCCTCCTGGTACGTCTCGTACGCGGCGACGGGCCTGCGAGGCTGCTCGGTCATTGCCCAGTCCTTCCTGCCGACGGGCACGGCCGCCCACGGCACACCCCAGGCTCGCGAACCGAGGAGCTCTACGCCTGCGCCCGGCAGGTCAAAGAACGACGGAGCCCGTCCCCCCGCGAGCACGAGGCGAAAACTCCGAAGACCCGGGGTGAGCCGGTCGCAGCGGGGTACGCGAAGGCCGCCCACCTCTCTGAGGGCTCGGGAAAGGGAGTGATCCCATGGTCGGCCGCTTGGGCCGGAACATGCGCCGAGGCCGTCCCGTCCAGGAAGGCAGCCTTCCACGGGGCCGTCCCGGGCGGCACCCGACGGTCTCGTGGAGAGGGTCCCGCCCGCACCTTCCCAGCCCGGCCGACCCTCCCCACGAGCTGCTGGCGGTCTCCCGCGCCCTGTTCGGCACCCGGAACGAAGGCGAGATCCTGCGCCTGGCCATGGACCACCTGTCGGCCGTCGGCCCGTACAGAGCCGAGGCCGGATACCTCAGGGTGCACGGCCGGCTGGTCTCCAGCCCGCAGGGCAGGCCGGACCCTGCGTCAGCCGTCGACCGGACGGTGCGAGAGCTGACGGGGCAGGACGGCCCCGTCGCAGTTCCCGGCCGGTCACGGGGCCGAGCCCTGGCCCTGCACGGACCCGGTGGACTGCACGGCTACCTCGTGGTGACGTCTCGCTCCCGGCCCACCCAAGCCCAGCACTTCCTGCTCGCCGTCCTGGTACGCCTCACCGCCGCAGCCCTGTCGGTCGCCGTCGCGCACCGCCGCCGGCAGGAAGACGCACTGGAGCTGCACCGACTGCGACGGGAGCGGGCCACCCTCCAGCGGCGGTTGATCTCCCTCGTGGTCGAGACGGGATATCAGCGGGCCGTGCACGAGGCCCTCGCCGAGGTCACGGCCTCGGGAGGCAGCGAGGCGGCCATCACCAGCGCAGTGCATGAGCTCACCGGCTTTCCGGTGCTGGTGGAGGACCGCTTCGGCCGACTGCGGTCCTGGACCAGCCCCGGTCGGCCCGACCCGTATCCGGAACCGGACCCCGCACGCCATGAGGAGATGCTCCAGGAGGTCGCCCGAAGGGGCGGACCCGTGCGCATCAAGGACCGGCTCATCTCCGTGCTACGCCCACGCGGTGAGGTCCTCGGAGTGCTGGCCCTGGTCGATCCCCTGGACGACGCCGACGAGTACACCCTGTTCGCCTTGGAGCACGCCGCCACCTCACTCGCCCTGGAAATGTCGCATCTGCGCCAGCTGGCGGAGGTGGAGCTGCGACTGCACCGCGAACTGGTCGACGATCTTCTGGGGGGCACGGACGAGACGAGCGCCTACGCCCGGTCAGAGGCGTTCGGGCACGACCTGCACCGCATCCAGTACGTGGTCGTCGTGCAGTGGAAGAGCCAGGTCTCCGACGACGCATTCGCGCGGACCGTGGGCCGGGCGGCGTCGGCCGTGGGCATGCCGTCATTGGTGACCCGGCGTTCCGACCACGTGGTCCTGGTCGCCGAGGGCAGGCCCCACGAACACGCCTTGTACGAGGCGCTCGCCCGGGAGACCGGAACAAATGACGGGACGATCGGGGTGAGCGCCCGCTGCGACACCCCGGACGGTATCCCCGGCCGCTACCAAGAGGCACTGCGTGCCCTGGAGGTACGCCGCCGGTCCCGAAGCCGATACGGCACGACGTTCTTCGACGATCTGGGCCTCTACCGCATCCTGGGACCTGGGAACGACTACCAGGAGCTGGAGGGGTTCGTCCGGGAATGGCTCGGACAGCTCATCGACTACGACGGCCTCCACCGTGCGGCGCTCGTGGAGACTCTGTCCCGGTACTTCGACTGCGGCGGCAACTACGCCGAGACCGCCGAGTCCCTCACGATCCACCGCAGCACGCTTCGCTACCGGCTCCAGCGCATTCGCGAGATCAGCGGCCATGACCTCACGAACGTGGAGGACCGCCTCAACCTGCAGGTCGCGACCCGGGTGTGGAAGATCATGCTGGGCGGACCCGGTTGAGGCGCCCACCCACAGGGGGGCCGGCTCCGCTGTCCCCGTCCCACGGGGAGCAGGATGCGGTCCGCCGACATGGCTCGTCAGACGATGGCCTGCCGCACACCGCGAGTGTCCTGCTCCGAGCGGTTCCTCCGCGCCGTGTAACTCGAAACCTCGTCCGGCAGCGGCCACATCACCAGCGACAGCGGCATGAACCTCGGAATCCCGTTCCCCGCGACCGATCGAACGCGGTCCGAGCCACATGCATCGAGGAGATGCGTCGGCATCTCTGACAACACCCGTGATCTTGGTGCCATCTATCCCTCTCTTGTGCCGACCAAAAATCCTCGTCACAAGACCGTCAGCGCCGAACCCTCGGCATCCCCAGCCCGACCCACGAGATGATCTCCCGCTGGATCTCGTTGTTGCCGCCGCCGAAGGTGAAGATGACCGCCGAGCGGTAGCCGCGTTCGAGTTCGCCGTGCAGGACCGCGCCGGCCGAGCCCTCCTTCAGGGCGCCGGGGGCCGCGACGATCTCCATCAGCCAGGCGTAGGCGTCGCGTCGGGCCTCGGAGCCGTAGACCTTGACGGCCGAGGCGTCCTGCGGGGTGAGGGTGCCGGCCTGGACCGCGCCGACCATCTGCCGGTTGAGCAGTTTCAGTGCGTCCAGCCGGGTGTGGGTGCGGGCCAGGAGGCGGCGCACCCAGGGCAGGTCGGCGACGCGGCGGCCGTCGGCGAGCTTGGTCTCCATCGCCCAGCGCTGCACATCGTGCAGGGCCCGGATCGCCATGGTGCCGTGCGCGGCCAGGGTCACGCGCTCGTGGTTGAGCTGGTTGGTGATCAGCCGCCAGCCCTGGTTCTCGGCGCCGACCCGTCGGGAGACGGGGACGCGGACGTTCTCGTAGTAGCTGGCGGTGGTGTCGTGCGAGGCGAGGGTGTTGATCAGGGTGCAGGAGTAGCCGGGGTCGGTGGTCGGCACCAGGAGCATGGTGATGCCCTTGTGCGGCGGGGCGTCGGGATCGGTTCGCACGGCCAGCCACACCCAGTCCGCCGTGTCGCCGTTGGTCGTCCAGATCTTCTGGCCGTTGACGACGTACTCGTCGCCGTCCCGTACCGCCCGGGTGCGCAGGGACGCGAGGTCGGTGCCCGCGCCCGGTTCGCTGTAGCCGATGGCGAAGTCGATCTCGCCGGAGAGGATCTTCGGCAGGAAGTACGCCTTCTGCTCGTCGGTGCCGTACCGCATGATCGTCGGACCGACGGTGTTCAGTGCCATGAGCGGCAGCGGGACGCCGGCCTGCGCGGCCTCGTCGAAGAAGATGAACTGCTCCATGGCCGTCAGGCCGCGCCCGCCGTACTCCTTCGGCCAGCCCACACCCAGCCAGCCGTCCGCGCCGAGCCGCCGGATGGTCCGGCGGTAGAACCGCTTCTGTGCGGCCGGGTCGCCGTGCCGGGCGTACAGGTGGTCCGGGACCAGTTCGGCGAAGTAGGCGCGCAGTTCGGTGCGCAGCCGCTGCTGCTCGGGCGTGTATTCGAGGTGCACGGCGCCTCCAGGCTCCCAAGGCCGGTCCTGTCGGCGCACACCGTAGAACGTGTTCCAGAAATAGGGAATGGCGTCGGTCAGAGGGAATGAGGTCGGTCAGTTCAGCGTGGCGAGGAAGTCCGTGCACGCACGCGCGCACGCACGGCATGCCGCCGCCGAGTCCTCCGCTCCTGGTTGCCGGTCGAAGACGTGGGCGGCTTCCAGGCACATGGTCCGGCACCACTCCACCTGGACCCGGATCGTGCTCTCGTCCACCTGGTTCTGCTCGGACAGCACACGGCAGGTCGCATCACAGACCTCCGCGCACATGATGCCCTTGCGTCGTACGAGTTCCTGGTTCTCGGTGCCGTCGGGATCCACGAGGCTTGCGCGCAGCGCGCACGCCCGCGCGCACTCGGTGCACGCCTGCGCACATGCGAAACGGTCCTCCAGGAACCGGAACAGCTCCTGCTGGGATGTTGTCGAAGTCACACCGCGCGGGTAGCCCGGCTCGACACCGGTCAAACCGTTGTTCGCAGCGCAGAACCGTCCCGGGCCGGCCCTCCCTTCGCCGGACGAGGGGACCGGGTTCACGGTGCGGGCCGGGGGTACCCGCGTGCCATGAATAGCGCATGGATGGAGATGGCCGCGGGCGGCGACGCCCCCGGCTTCGGGTTCGTCGTGACGGGTCTGGTGGTCGTGGCCCTGCTGCTGGGCGCCTTCATCCTGGGCCTGCGGCACAAGCGCCGGCGCCCGCCGCGGCCCGACGAGCAGCCCAGGGTCCCCGAGGGCGGTCCGGTCCGCGAGACGCTGGAGCGCCGCGAGCCCGACGAGATGCCGAGAAGCGAGGAGCGTCTGACGCCGCACGAGCTGAAGACACACGGCAACCAGAGCGACCGGACCAGCGCCTCGCAGACGCGCCCGCGCTGGAACGAGGGCAGCAGCGGCGGCTTCGGCAGCGGCGGCCCGGGAGCCCGCTGAACCGCCGACTCGCTCCGCACTTCGCAGAAGGGCCCGTGCCTGTGCACGGGCCCTTCTCCATGCCCTGCCTCGGGCGTAGTGAGGTGGATCACAGGTTTAGGGTGCAGCGTGGGGTGGGGTCCAGCGTCTTTCGAGAGGTGTAGGGGGCCACTGAGACGCAGGACGGTGAGGATGGAGCAGGTTCGGGCAGACGGCTTCGACGAGTTCGCGGCTGCCCGTTGGTCGGCGCTGCTCCATGTCGCGCGTCTGCTCACGGGGGGTGACCGGCAACGTGCCGAGGATCTGGTCCAGGAGTCCTTGGTCAAGTTGTGGTTCGCCTGGCCGAAGGTCGCCGAGCAGGCTCCGGAGGCGTACGTCCGCACCGTGCTGGTGCGGCTGGCGGCTCGCTCGGCGCGGCGGCGCTGGTGGGGGGAGCGCCCGGTGGAGCAACTGCCGGACCGGGCCGATCCGGGCGACATGTCGTCCGCCGTCGCGGAGCGTTCGCGGCTGGAGGCGGCGCTGGCCCTGCTGTCGCCGAAGCAGCGGGCCGCGGTGGTCCTGCGCTACTACGAGGACCTGCCCGAGTCCCAGGTCGCCCAGGCCCTGGGCTGCCCGGTGGGCACCGCCCGGTCCCATGCGTCACGCGGAGTCGCGCGGCTCCGCCAGATCCTGTCCGACGCCGTCAGGCCCGTGGGGTGAAGGGAGAACCGATGGACGACTTCGAGCGGGACCTGTCGCGGCTGATGCGCGACACCCGGCAGCACACCCCTTACGAGCCCGAGCACCGGCAGCGGCTGCACGCGGGGATCCGGTCCCGCCGCCGGTCGAGACTGCTGTGGAAGGCGGGCGGCTCCGCCGTGGCCGTGGCCGGGCTCAGTGTCGGGCTGGCCCTGCTGCCCGGCATGCTCCCCCGCGCCCAGCCCGCCGATCACCGGCCGCAGCCGACGACGAGCCCGACGACCTCGCCGGACAGCACACCGACGACCGCACCACCGGCGCCGAGCACGTCGCCCACCGAGCAGCCCGAGTCCACCCTGTCCGCGACCATGACCGGCGGCGTCACACCGTCCGGGCGGTCGAGCGATCCGGCCCCGGACCCCACGCCGACGGACACGGCCTCCCAGAGCCGGTCCGGCACGACGCCGCCCGCAGCGCCGCCGCCCTCCCCCACACCGACGACGGCCCCTCCGTCCCCGCTGGACTCCGGGGAAGCCTCCGCATCGGTCTACCCCGAGTAGCCGCCTGAGCGGCCCTCCCCGTCGGGGCGCCTGCGCCCCGAACCTCCGTCACCGCACCACCCGCCACGGGCGCCTTCGGCATGCCCGGAACCGGCGCCCGGGCCTGCCCCGCGCCAGAAGAGGACCGTGAAACAGCCATGCGAACCGTACGGCGGTCGGCCCTGATCGACCGCCCGGCACCCGAGCCGTCCGCGTTGCCCCGGCGGGCACCCCTGCCCGCGCACCACCCGGAACCCGTCCTCGACGTGGTCGTCCCCGTGCACAACGAGGAGACCGACCTGGAATCCTGCGTCCGGCGGCTGCACGCGCACCTCGGCGAGACCTTCCCCTACGCCTTCCGCATCACCATCGCCGACAACGCCAGCACCGACGCCACCCCGCGGATCGCCGCACGGCTGGCCGCGGAGCTGCCCGGCACGGACTGGTTCCGGCTCACCGAGAAGGGGCGGGGCCGGGCGCTGCACACCGCGTGGTCACGCTCCCGCGCCCCGGTGCTCGCCTACCTGGACGTGGATCTGTCCACCGACCTGGCCGCGCTGCTGCCGCTGGTCGCGCCGCTGATCTCGGGCCACTCGGACATCGCCATCGGCACCCGGTTGGCCCGGGGCTCGCAGGTGGTGCGCGGACCGAAACGGGAGATCATCTCCCGCTGCTACAACGGGCTGCTGCGCTCCACGCTCGCCGTGGGGTTCTCCGACGCGCAGTGCGGGTTCAAGGCGGTGCGGCGGGACGTCGCCGAGCGGTTGCTGCCGCTGGTGGAGGACCGCGAGTGGTTCTTCGACACCGAGTTGCTGGTGATCGCCGAGCGGGCGGGGCTGCGCATCCACGAGGTGCCGGTGGACTGGGTGGACGACCCCGACAGCCGGGTCCACATCCTCTCCACGGCACTGGCCGACCTGCGGGGCATGGCCCGACTCGGCCGGGCCCTGGCCGGCGGCCGCTTGCCGCTCGCCGCGCTGCGCCGCAGCGGCGGCGACCTCGACGGGGAGCTGCCCGCGGGCCTGGCCCGGCAGGTGGTGCGCTTCGCCGCGGTCGGCGCCGCCAGCACCTTGTGCTACCTGCTGCTGTACACCCTGCTGAGACCGGCGACGGGAGCGCAGGCCGCCAATGCGCTCGCCCTGCTCGCCAGCGCGATCGCCAACACGGCGGCCAACCGGCGGCTCACGTTCGGGGTGCGGGGCCGTGACGGCGCGCTCCGGCACCAGCTCAAGGGCCTGGCCGCCTTCGCGGTCGGGCTGGCCCTGACCAGTGGTTCACTCGCCGTCCTCCACCACGCCGCGCCCGCGGCCGGTCGTCGCGTCGAGCTGGTGACGCTGATCGCCGCCAATCTGGCCGCGACGCTGCTGCGCTTCCTCCTCTTCCGGGCCTGGGTGTTCCCGGCCCGCCGTACGACAGGACCCGTCTCGCCATGAGCACCATGCAGCTGCGCCGCCCGCCCTCCACCGCCGAAGGTCCCGAAATTCCCGACGGGGAAAGGGAGTTGCGGCCGAGGATACGTGCCGCCGCCGTCCGCTACGGGCCTGTGCTGCTGACGTACGGTGTGCTGAAGCTGGCCGGCTTCGCCGTCTTCATGTATCTCCTGGACTCCGCGGGCGACTTCCGGAAGAAGAACCCGCGCTTCGGCGGCGGCGAACACGCCTGGGACGTGCTGGCCAGCTGGGACGGGTGGTGGTACCAGCAGATCGCCGCGCACGGGTACGACCCCGCGCTGGAGCCGGTCCCGGGTGCGAAGGGCCTGATCACCCTGAAGGGCAACTCGGCGGCGTTCTTCCCGCTGTACCCGGCCCTGATGCGACTGGTCTCGGAGTGCACCGGACTGGGCCTGTACGGCGCCGGCCTGACGGTCTCCGTCATCGCCTCGTTCGTAGCTGCCCTCGGCGTCTACGCCGTGGCGAAGCGGCTGGGCGGCCACCGGGCCGGTCTGGTCGCGGCCGGGTTGTGGGCGGTGTGGCCCGGCTCGGGCACGGAGTGGTCGGGCTACTCGGAGTCCCTCTACACGGCCCTGGCCGCGTGGGCCTGTCACGCCGTCATGTCCCGCCGCTGGCTCACCGCCGGCTGGCAGACCTGCGCGGCGGGGCTCTGCCGGCCCACCGCCGTCGCGCTCGTCGCCGCCCTGGCCGTGGCCGTGGCGCTGTCCTTGCGTCGCCGTGAGGACGGGGTGCGGCGTCCGCTCGCCGCCGTGGCTGTCGCGCCGTTGGGCCTGTTCGGCTACCTTGCCTGGGTCAACTACCGCATGGGCGACATCAACGGCTACTCCAAGCTGCAGGAGGGCGCCTGGGCCCACAAGTTCGACTGGGGCGTCCACACGTTCAACGTGCTGACGTCCCTTCCGGTCGGTCACTTCGACTACCTGTTCGCGATGCCCTTCGAGGACGTCATCGGCGTCTGCGTGGTGCTGATGGTGCCGGTGCTGACCGTGCTGCTGCTGCGGCTGCGGCCGCCCGCCGTGCTCGTGGTCTACACGGTCCTGTCCTACCTCATGGTGATGACGACCCAGCAGTACTTCGGCAACGTCTCGCGCTATCTGCTTCCGCTCTTCCCGCTGTTCGTCCCGCTCGCGCTCGCGATGAGCCGGCTCGGGCGGCCGTCCCTGGCCACGGTCCTCGGCGCGGCCGCGCTGGCCTCCGGGTCGTACGCGGGGTACGTGCTGTTCGTGCTCGGAGTGCCGTAGACGACCCGGCAACGGCCCCTGCGGACCGGTGAGATGCCTCCGAAACGTTCCCTTCACGCAGGAAGTATTTAGGGGTAACGACCGCTGCCTACCGTGCCTGCCCTGTCGTCCCCGACCCGCAGCAAGGAGGCGTGGCATGAGTGCCGAGCCACGACTGGCAGAAGTCACCGGTCCGGACCCCGCGCAGGAGGCGGCGCGGAACACGGACCAGGCCGTCAAGGAAACCCTCGAGGACTACACCCTCCGCTTCGCGCCGCGCAGTTACCGGCGCTGGACCCCGATGGTGGTGGCGACGACCGCGCTCGGCGGCATCGCCTACATGGCCGACTTCTCCATCGGGGCCGGCATCGGCCTCGCCCACGGCACCGGCAACGCGCTGCTCGCGATCGCCGTCGCCGGCGTCGTCATCTTCGTGACGGGCTTCCCGCTCGCCTACTACGGGGCCCGCTACAACATCGACCTGGACCTGATCACCCGCGGCTCCGGGTTCGGCTACTTCGGCTCGGTTCTCACCAGCGTCATCTTCGCCAGTTTCACCTTCATCTTCTTCGCTCTCGAAGGCTCGATCATGGCCCAGGGCCTGAAGCTGGGCCTCGGGCTGCCGCTCTGGCTGGGCTACCTGGTCTCCACCCTGATGGTGATCCCCCTGGTGATCTACGGCATGACGGCGCTGAGCAAGCTCCAGGTGTGGACGACCCCGATCTGGCTGCTGCTGATGGTCGGCCCGCTGGTCCACCTGGTCGCCACCGACCCGGGCACCGTGGACCGCTTCCTCGCCTACGCGGGCACCGACGGGGACGGCGGCGTCAACACCGCCTCGGTGCTGCTGGGCGCGGGCGTGTGCCTGTCGCTGATCGCGCAGATCGGCGAGCAGATCGACTACCTGCGCTTCATGCCGCCCAAGACCGAGGCCAACAAGCGCGCTTGGTGGACGGCCGTGGTGATGGCCGGTCCGGGCTGGGTGGTGCTGGGTGCGCTGAAGCAGGCCATCGGCGTGTTCCTCGCGGTGTACATCATCGCCGAGGTGGGTGCGACCGCCGCGCCCGAGCCGATCCAGCAGTTCAAGCACGCGTTCGACGCGATGATGCCGTCCTGGATCGTCCTCCCGCTGGCCGTGGCCCTGGTCGTGATCAGCCAGATCAAGATCAATGTCACCAACGCCTACTCCGGCTCCCTCGCCTGGACCAACTCCTTCACCCGGGTCACCAGGCGCTACCCGGGCCGGATGGTCTTCGTCCTGGTCAACCTGGGCTTCGCGCTCGCGCTGATGGAGGCGGACATGTTCAGCTTCCTCAACAGCATCCTGGGCTTCTACTCGAACTGCGCGATCGCCTGGGTCGTCACCGTGGCCACCGACATCGGCATCAACAAGTACGTGCTGAAGCTGTCCCCGCACGCCCCGGAGTTCCGCCGCGGCATGCTCTACGCCGTCAACCCGGTCGGGGTCGTCTCCTTCGTCGCCGCCTCGGGGCTGTCCATCGCGATGTACTTCCACGCCCTCGGCGACACGCTCCAGCCGTACTCCCCCGTCGCCGCGGCCGTCATCGCCTTCGTCCTCACGCCGCTGATGGCCGTGGTCACCAAGGGCAGGTACTACCTGCGCCGCACCGACGACGGCATCGCCGAGCCTCTCCTGGACGAGGACGGCAACCCCAGCGCCGTCGCCTACACCTGCCACGTGTGCCGGCAGCAGTTCGAGCGGCCGGACGTCGCCGCGTGCCGGACGCACGACGCGGTCGTCTGCTCACTGTGCCTGAGCACCGACAAGGTCGGGGACCACGTCCTGCCGGCCCCGGCCTGACCCATGGGCGGGGGCGCGCCCGGGCGCTCCCGCCGTACGGCACGTTCCAACTCGGTCTCGGACGCGCTGGGCGGGGCCGGACGGGGCGGCGGCTCCGGGGGCCGGGCGGCATACTGATCTTGCGCTGCGCAGTGAGCGGGCCGACGGTCGGAGAGGGGATGACGGGACGTGACCACCGATGAGCATGACGGGCGGGGAACTCCCCACGAGCCGCCCGGTATCCCCCCGGCGCCCGACGACGTGTGGCTGAAATTCCTCACGGACAGCGAGTCCGCCATACGTGTCTCCGCTCCCCGGGAGCCCTCCGCCGAGGAACGGGCGGCGGGGCAGCGGCTGCAACCCCCGCACGCCGTCGGCGACCTGTGGCAGCCGGAGGAGTTGTGGGTGCGCGTGGCGTGGCAGGACCTGGACCGCCGCGCCAAGGTGCGGCGCGTGGGACGGGTCGTCGCCACCGCGGCCGCCGTCGCCCTGGCCCTGGGGGCCTGGTCCCAGCTGTCCACCGGCGCGGGCACGGGTCACCGGCCCGCCGAGGACACGGTGCGGCAGGTCGAGGGGGCGACCGCCCGGCTGCCCACGGCCACACCCGTCCCGCCGGCATCCCCCTTCCCGCAGCCGTCCCGATAGCCCAGGCAAGGGGGGTACGGACGCGCCCCGCCACCTAGGATGAGCCACACAGGCCGGATCTGGGCGCCCGTCCGGGCGCGGCCCCTCACAGGCAGGAACGCGCAGGCACCGACCGAAGGGGGACGGAGATGAGCGCGCCACGCCTCAGCAGCATCCCGTTGCCGGGCATAGGGGTCCGCTACGACCTGACGACACGGGACCACGGCCGGCGCCTGTCGGTGGTCGCGCACCGCGACGGGCACCGGACGGTCAGCGCCTACCGCGAGGACGACCCGGACGCGTGCGACCTCTCGGTGCGCCTGACGTCGGAAGAGGCGGCCACGCTCATCGACGCCCTGATGCCCGAGCACCACACGCCGAACCTGCTGTCCACCACCGACCTGGGGCTCGTCGCCGAACGGATCGAGCTGCCCGGCTCCTCGCACTGGAACGGGCGGCTGCTGGGCGAGCCCCGGCTCCGGACCGACACCGGTGCGTCCGTGGTGGCGGTGCTGCGCCGGGCGGAGGCGATCCCCTCCCCGACTCCGCACTTCCGGCTGGCCGGTGGCGACATCCTCATCGTCATCGGGACCCGCGAGGGCGTGGAGGCGGCCGCCACGATACTCGGGCGGGAGTGACCCGCCATGCAATCCTCCGCCATCTTCCTGATCGAGTTCGGCTGTCTCATCCTCGGTCTCGGGCTGCTCGGCCGCTTCGCCGGGCGCTTCCGCTTCTCGCCGATCCCCCTCTATCTGCTGGCCGGCCTCGCCTTCGGTGAGGGCGGGCTGCTGCCACTGGGCGCCAGCGAGGACTTCGTCGCCGTCGGCGCGGAGATCGGCGTCATCCTGCTGCTGCTCATGCTGGGCCTGGAGTACACGGCCACCGACCTCGTCTCCCACCTGAGGACCCATTACCCCGCCGGGCTCATCGACGCCGTCCTCAATGCCCTGCCGGGCGCGGTCCTGGCCCTGCTGCTCGGCTGGGGCCCGGTCGCCGCCGTCGTCCTGGCCGGCGTCACCTGGGTCTCCTCCTCGGGCGTCATCGCCAAGATCCTCGGAGACCTGGGGCGGCTGGGCAACCGGGAGACCCCGGCCATCTTGAGCATCCTCGTCCTGGAGGACCTCTCGATGGCGGTGTACCTGCCCATCGTCACGACCCTGCTGGCCGGGGTGGGCCTGGCCGCGGGCGGCGTCACGCTTGCCATTGCCGTGGGCGTGCTGGCCCTGGTGCTGGTCCTCGCGGTGCGTTTCGGCCGTCTCGTCTCGCGCTTCGTCTCCAGCGACGACCCCGAGAAGCTGCTGCTGGTCGTCCTCGGAGTGACGCTCGTGGTCGCCGGGGTCGCCCAGCAGTTGCAGGTGTCGGCGGCGGTGGGCGCCTTCTTGGTGGGCATCGCGCTGTCGGGTGAGGTCGCCGAGGGCGCGACGAGTCTGCTCGCGCCGCTGCGGGACCTGTTCGCCGCGGTCTTCTTCGTCTTCTTCGGCCTGCACACCGACCCGGCCAGCATTCCTCCGGTGCTGCTGCCCGCCCTCGCCCTGGCCGCCGTGACCACCGCCACGAAGATCGCCACGGGCTACTGGGCCGCGCGCCGCGCCGGCATCGGGCCGAGGGGCCGCTGGCGCGCCGGCGGCACGCTCGTCGCCCGCGGTGAGTTCTCGATCGTCATCGCCGGGCTGGCCGTCACGTCCGGCATCGAGCCCTCCCTCGGCCCCCTGGCCACGGCGTACGTCCTCATCCTGGTCCTGCTCGGCCCGCTGACCGCCCGCTGGACGGAACCGCTGGCCACCCGCCTGACCGGTCGCTCCCGCCGGCGCGGCGCGCCGGTCCCCCCGGGTGCGCACGAGGCACTCGACGACCAGGACACGGTCGGCCGCACCTGAGCGGCCGCCGCCCTCGGCGGGCCGCCGGAGTGAGCGAGAAGCCCGGGGGCCGCCGCGTTCAGCCCGTCTTCCAGCCCCTGCGCGTGTCGATCCGCTCCCACTCCGCGTCCCACTGGGCCAGGCGCCGCCGGTCGAGGGCCAGACGGGTCAGCCAGACGGCTCCCAGGACCGCCCCGCCCGCGAAGGCTCCTGCGAGCGCGCCGCCCATCGCGGTGTGGAGCCACACCTCGCCTCCGGACACCGGCCGGCTCGTGATGTCACCGCTCCGGTTCACCCACACGGAGATGGTGCTCCCGGCGGGGGCCCTGGGCGCCACCCGGGCCGTCTCCCGGTGCGTGGAGCCGTCGGGCGCGGTCCACCGCACCTTGCCCCACACCCGGTGGTCGCTCGCCGTGCGGGCCGGAGACGGACCGGGCGCGTCCTCGACGACCACCGCCGTGACCTGGTGGCTCTCGGCACGCTGCCGTTCTGCGGCGCGCTCGACCGTGTCGGCAGCGATCAGCCCGGTGGCCAGACCGCCCAGCAGGGCGAGCACCCAGCCGGCGAGCACGACCCAGGCCTCGACGACATCGACGCGCCGTTTGAGCGTGTTGCGTCGCCACCGCCACCACCGCACGGTCACCCGCTCTGACGATCTCATGGGCCGACACCCCCTCGTGAGCACCGGCAGCACCCTTCCAGTGTGCGCCTGACTGCCGCCTTCGCTCGCCGATCAGTGCCGGGCGGCTCATCCCGAGGGGGCGAGGACGTGGTTCAGCCGGGAGACTCCGCGACCCGCACCCGGTCGCTCTGGTGGCCGGAGAGGAAGGAGGCCATCGCGCCGCCCTCCTCGGCGACGGTGGCGCGGTCGGCCCGGGAGAGGCGGCGCAGCGGGTTCACCACCACCGTGTCCGCCTCGACGGTCCAGGTCGCGGCGACCCTGCCGTCGACCAGTACGACGCGCTCGCCGGCGACGGACAGGTGCCGGTGCGCGTCGTCGATGATCCGGCTGCGGTCGTGGTAGCCGAGGATCGCGTTGTCGAACGCCGGCAGGAACCGCACGGGCGCCGGCGTGCCGGGGTCGGGGCGGGGCGCGTCGGGGAGGTCGAGGAGTTCGCGGCCGCGTTCGTCGCGGAAGGCGACCAGTTCCCCGCGCAGGGCGGAGACCGCGGCGGGCAGTCCGGCCAGGCCGCACCAGGCCCGCAGGTCGGCCGAGGCGGCGGGCCCGAAGGCCGTCAGATAGCGCCGTACCAGCGCCTGGCCGACCGGGTCGGAGCCGTCCGTCGCGGGCGGGTCGACCTCGCGCCCCAGCCAGGAGGAGATCAGCGCGTAGCGCACTCCGGCTTTCGTGCGCCACAGTCCGCGCGGCGGCAGCTGGACCGTCGGGAGGAGGGCGGCGACCAGCATCTCGCCCAGCGGCCGGGGCCCGGCCGCGGGCCAGCGGTCGGCGACGGCGCGCGCGAGTTCGGGCATGGAGAGGGGTTCGCCGTCCGCCAGGACCTTCCGTCCTGCCGCGGCGAGTTCGCCGGGATCGACCCCGTCGAGCTCGCGGCGGTAGACCCCGAGGACCCGCTGGCGCAGCATGCCGTCGTGGCGGGCGCGCCAGGCCAGGACGTCGTCGGAGGTGACGAGATGGACGGTGCGGCGCATGAGGTGGGTGCGCACGACACGCCGCGCGGTCAGCAGGTCCGACAGTTCCGCCGGGTCGAACGCCCGCAGCCGCGACCAGAGGCCGGGGAACGGCTCCTGCGGCTCCTGCGCCTGGAGGCCGCACAGGTGCGCGACCGCGTCCAGGACCGGCAGGTCGGCGCGGTCGAGGAGCAACTGCCGGGCGAGGGTGGCGCGGTTGAGCGCCCGGGCGTCGAGAACGGTCATCGGTGCACCTCGGCCTCTGCGTCGTGTGCCGACCCGTGGTCCAGGTGCCCGGGCGGCGTGCCCGCTCACCGTCGCACGGGATGCGGTCGGTTCGTGACCGCATCCCGTGCGACCCCTCCCCTGTCTTTCCTATCGCATTACTAGGAAAGCATTGACGGCCCCTTGCACTCCTGCGCAGGATGATGCGCATGGCCCGCACGACTTTCCCGCCGGTGAGGCTCAACGCCCCACTGCGCGGACGGACTTGAGGAGACCCCGCGATGGGCATCGCCCCGGCGCCGTCCGGCCCGGCCGCGGAGTCGGACCAGGCCGGGCCCGGCCGTGCGCACTGGCTGCGCGTGGCCCGCGAGACGGCGGAGGACCTCGCCACCGACGCGGTGGCCAGGGACCAGGCGGGCAAGCCTCCCTTCGACGAGGTGTCGCGGCTGCGCGAGTCGGGGCTGCTGACGCTTCTCGTCCCGGCGGAAACCGGGGGCGGCGGCGCCGACTGGACCGAGGCCTACGCCGTGGTCCGGGAGGTCGCGGCGGCCGACGGCGCCATCGGCCAGTTGCTCGGCTGTCACTACTTCACGTCCTGGAGCGCCGGGTTCCTCGCCGGAGCGGCCCCCGCCGCCCGGCTGGAGCAGCGGTCCACGGCGGAGCAGTGGTGCTGGGGCGGTGGCCTCGCCCGCCAGGAACCGGCGCTGACGCTCGTCAAGGACCCGCGGGGGTACGTCCTCGACGGCCGGCAGAGCTATGCCGCCGGTGTCCTGGTCGCCGACCGACTCGCCGTACGGGCGGTGCGGGCCGACACGGGCGAACCGCTCGCGCTCGTGGTCGATCCCGCCCTCGCGGGCGTGGTGGTCGACGGTGACGCCGACCCCTTCGGACAGCGGCTGGCGGCGGGCGGCGGCGCGGAGTTCACGGCCGTGCCGGTCACCGCCGACGACGTACTGGGATCCCTCTCCGCGGACGAGGACGTGCTGTCGCCCCTGACGGCCCTGATGTCACCGGTCGGCCGTCTGCTGTCCGTACAGCTCCGGCTCGGCATGGCGGAGGGCGTGCTCGCCGAGGCCCGTGAGTACAGCAGGACCGGCCTCTCGCACCGGCATCCGGACTGGCCGGTCGGCTCCCCGCAGGATCCGCAGGTGCTGACGGCGTACGGGGAACTCACCGTGCTCACCCGCTCGGCGTCCGCCCTGGCCGACCAGGGCCGCCGGGCCGTCCTGGAGGGACTGGCCCACGGCGAGGACCTCACCTACGAGGAGTACGCGGAGATCTCCGTCCTCGTGGCCATGGCCGAAGCCGCCGCGTCCCGGGCCGCCCAGGAGTCCACCGCCCGAGCCCTCGACATCATCGGCGCCCGCTCCGCCGCGGCACGGCTGGGGTTCGACCGGTTCTGGCGCAACGCCCGGACCCACACCCTGTACGAGCCCGTCGGGCAGCGGCTGCGGGACGTCGGGGACTACTTCCTCAAACGGTGCGCACCCTCCGTTCGTCCTGCCCGTCTGACCGCGCTCAGTCCTTTCCCCGTCGCCTCGCCGGGCCGTTCGACGCCAGGCCGGTCAGGCCGGCCGCGATGTCGGCCGGCTCCAGGTGCGGGCCGATCCACTCGCACAGCAGGACGGTGGCGTCGTCCTGGAGCCGGCCGTCGTGGTACTCCAGGACGGCCTGGATGAGGCGGCGCAGCGTCTCGGGGACGGGCAGGCCGTCGGCGTGGTGGCGGATGAGGAAGTCGGTGAAGCGGGCCAGGCCGAACTCGCGGCCCCCGGAACACCGCGCCTCGGTGATGCCGTCGGTGTAGAGGACGATCCGGTCGCCGGGCTGGAGGTGCTCCTCGCACACGATGCTGCGCAGCCCGAGATCGGTGCCCATCGGGTGGGCCGGCGGGCAGGTGAGATGGCTGGTCCAGCGGTTGTCGCGGATGACGATCGGCGGGTGGTGGCCGCGGTTGACCCACCGCAGGACGCCGGTGCGCGTGTCGAGCGTGGCCAGGACTCCTGTGACGTAACGCCGGTGATCGTACTGTTCGAGGAGGGCGGCTTCCACCGCGTCGGCCTTGTCGACGAGACCGGCGCCCTGCCGGCGGGCACTGCGGCAGGCGCCCAGGGCGAGCGCTCCGGACAGCCCCGCGGCCGTGTCGTGCCCCATCGCGTCGAAGATCGTCAGATGGACCAGGGGTCCGTCGACGGCGTATTCGAAGACGTCACCGCTGATGTCGTAGGCCGGCTCCAGGGACGCGGAGATGGCCACCCGTCCGTCGGCGTACGTGCGCGGAGGCAGGAGGTTCCACTGCATCTCCGCCGCCACGCTCATCGGCCGGGCTCGCACCAGCCTGGCCAGCGCGTCGCTGGTGCCCCGCTTGCTGACGAGGATCAGTGAGACGAGTCCCGCCAGTGCCTCCATGTCCGCGCGGGCTCCGGCGTCGTTGTGCTCGCTGCTCACCCGTAGCAGCCCGAGGCGCTCCGTCCCGTCCAGCAGCGGCACCCACCACTCGAAGACGCCGCCGCCGGGTGGCGCGGCCGGCAGGACGTCGCCGTACTGGTAGGCCCGCCCGGCGACCGTCCCCTCGATGGGCAGCTCCGGTTCGTGCCCCTGGGCCGCCGCCTGGTCCCCGGGGACCAGGCGCAGGGTGGTGCGCTGCAGATCCGCCACGTAGATCAGCACCTCGTGGAAGGAGGCCGCGCGGGCGCACTCGGCCGCTTTGGCGGGAAGGGACTCGATCGGCATGAGGTGGCTGGCGTCCAGCAGGTCGGCGAGCATCCGCCGGCCGCCCTCGCCGCTGCGCTCCATCAGCGTTCACCTCCGATCGCCACGCTCGCGGCGGCGGAACGAGGGCCGTGCCGCGGTGTCACGGCATCGTGCTCTGCGCGCTGATCAGTTCGGTGACCGCACGCAGACCGCCGTGGGCGAGGGCGGCGCGCTGCCGGTCCGCGCCGGTCCCGTCCTGGAGCAGCCGGTGGATCAGGGAGGTGACCTGGCGGCTGTCGCCCGAGGCGTCGAGGGCGGGGGCGACGTGCCGCAGGAACTCGTAGAGCACGTCGCCGGCGCGGTGCGGTGTGCCGTCGGGGTCGATCAGGGTGTCGCCGAGGCCGTGGCGGGCGGCGTGCCACATGGCGGCCTGCAGCAGTTCGGGCGCGCAGTCGGGCAGGGGTGTGCCGGCGGCCGCTTCCGCCAGTGAGGTCTCCACGAGGGCCCGGATGATCGCGGCGAGCATGACCGCCTCGTCCGCCCGCAGCTGGACGTCCGCGCACCGCACCTCGATGGTGGGGTAGGTGGCCGAGAGCCGGGCCTGCCAGTAGAGCTGGCCCGTGTCGGAGATCAGGCCGGCCTCCTGAAGCCGTGCCACGCGCCGGTCGTAGTCCGCGGCGTCCTCGAAGTGCGGGGGCATGCCGCTGACCGGCCACCGGCTGAAGATCACCGTGCGCCAGCTCGCGAACCCGGTGTCGTGGCCGTCCCAGAGGGGGGAGTTCGCGGCCATGGCCGTCAGCGTCGGCAGCCGGAAGCGGATCCGGTTCAGGACCTGCACGCCCGCCTCCCGGTCCGGGACGGCGACGTGCACGTGCGTGCCGTTGACCAGTTGCTCCGCCACCAGTTGCGGCGCCTGGGTGACCATGGCCCGGTAGCGGGCCTGGTCGGTGACGGCGATGGGGCGGCCGTGCCGCACCGGTGGTGTCCCGCAGACCCCGATCCGGCAGCCGTGCTCCTCCGCGGCCACGCCGACGGCGTGCCGCAGCCGCAGGAGGTGGCCGCCGACCTCCTCCAGGGTGTCGCAGACCGGCGTGGCCACCTCGACCTGCGCCTGGAGCAGCTCGTACTGCACCTCCTGGTCGGACACGAGATGCCCCACGCCCGCCGCGGCGCGCACCTTGTCCGCCTGAGGTACCGGCAGGCCCGTGACCGGGTCGAGCAGCAGGTACTCCTCTTCCACGCCGATCGTCGTCATCGACACCCTCTGTTCCGCCCGGCGGCCGGGCCGGATCCCGGCGCGCGGAAGGCGCACCGCACGCAGCGGTGACCCCCTTCCGGCGGCCCGCCCGTGGACTACCGAGTGCCGCACTCCCGCTGGAACAAAACGTGACACAGGAAGAGAAACCGCTTAACCCGTGGAACGTGGACTCCTCGCCTCGTCGCGGTCGCCGCGACCGTGCGCAAGCGGCATCGAGGCCACCGCCGCCCGGTCGAATGGATCACTCCGCCAATCGGCCCAGAGGATCTCAGGGCTGGACAGAAGTCATGAACCGGACGGAATAGGTTCCTCCGGGCGGAAGACCGTCCGTGCACCGTTGCTGCCGATCGAGGAACTGATGGCGACACACACTGAACCGGTTGCGCCCGTACCCGCGGTGGAGCGCCGCGGCCGAGGGAAGGTGGTCGTCTCCTGGCTGACGACCACCGATCACAAGAAGATCGGGCACCTGTATCTGATCACGTCGTTCGGGTTCTTCCTGATCGCCGGGGCACTGGCGATGCTCATCCGGGCCGAGCTGGCCCGGCCGGGGCTGCAAATCGTCTCCAGCGAGCAGTACAACCAGGCGTTCACCATGCACGGCACGATCATGCTGCTGCTGTTCGCGACGCCCACCTTCGCCGGCTTCGCCAACGCGGTCATGCCGTTGCAGATCGGCTCACCCGACGTGGCCTTCCCGCGGCTGAACATGCTCTCCTACTGGCTGTTCCTCTTCGGCGGACTGATCGTGCTCGGCAGCTTCCTCACCCCGCAGGGCTCCGCCGACTTCGGCTGGACCGCCTACACCCCGCTCAGCGGCGGGGAGCGCACCCCTCAGGTCGGCGGCGACCTGTGGATCATGGGGCTGGCGCTGTCCGGCTTCGGCACCATCCTCGGCTCGGTCAACTTCATCACCACCATCATCTGTATGCGCGCCCCGGGCATGACCATGTTCCGGATGCCGATCTTCACCTGGAACGTGCTGCTCACCTCGGTGCTGGTGCTGCTGGCCTTCCCGGTGCTGGCCGCAGCGCTGCTCGTGCTGGAGGCGGACCGGCGCTTCGGTGCCCAGGTGTTCAACGCCGAGAACGGGGGCGCGGTCCTGTGGCAGCACCTGTTCTGGTTCTTCGGCCACCCCGAGGTGTACATCCTGGCGCTGCCGTTCTTCGGAGTGATCACGGAGATCATCCCCGTCTTCGCCCGCAAGCCGATCTTCGGCTACACCGGCCTGGTCGGCGCCACCGTCTCCATCGCCGGGCTGTCGGTGACGGTGTGGGCGCACCACATGTTCGCCACCGGCGCGGTGCTGCTGCCGTTCTTCTCCTTCATGACGT
>NZ_WWIC01000022.1:0-77237 GCF_009872555.1 Streptomyces sp. SID5643 | reverse complement strand
CGGCGGCGAGTCCCGGCCCGCCCAGGCTCGCGGCCGCGGCAGCAGGTGCGAGCGTGGGCTCGCCGGCCCCCGCCGCGGCGGCCGGGGCCGCGGCCATCCCGACCGCCTGCGCGGCCAGCCCCCGCATACCCGACCCGTTCGTCTCGCTCACCAGGCGGTCCACGGCCGCCGTGCCCGAGCTGTAGCTGGTCCCATTGCCCAGCTCGGGCACGGCGGCTCCCCTCCTGGACGTCCCGTAGAGCACCTGTTCCAGGCCGGACACCAGGCGACGCACGTCCACCTGGGGGCGCACCACGAGACGCAGGAAGCGACTGGACGAGCCGATCTTGTTGCCGCACTCGCGGACCAGGATCCGGTGCTCGGTGAGCATCCGGTCCCGGACGACGGTGCCCTCGGCACCCACGGGGAGGCGCACGAAGAGGAAGTTGCCCTGCGACGGGTAGACCGTCAGCCCGGGCAGGGAGGAGAGCTGGCCGGCCATGTCGAGGCGGTCGCGGCGCACCTGCTGGAGGCTCTGCGCGTACTCGGCGCCGTGCTCCTTGAGCATGAAGACGACGTGCTCGGCGAAGGAGTTGAGGTTCCACTTGGGGAGCATCGAGCGGATGCGGCCCGCGAGCGCCGGGTTGGCGACCAGGTAGCCGAAGCGGATGCCGTGCAGACCGAAGTTCTTGCCGAGGCTGCGCAGCACGACGACGTTGGGCCGCAGCATCGCCTCCTGCACGACGGACGGTTCGGCCTCGGCGTCCGCGAACTCCAGGAACGACTCGTCGATGACGACCAGGTCGAGGTCGGCCATGGCGTCCATGAACTGGACGATGGCGTGCTTGTGCAGGAAGCCGCCGTCGGGGTTGTTGGGGTTGCAGATGACGGCGACGCGGGTGCCCCGGGCCCGGATGAACTCGGCGTACTGCGCGAGGTCGAGGGCGAAGCCGCTGGACTCCTGGAGCGGGAACATGTCGACCCGCTTGCCGGTCTCCATGGGCTGGTCGGTCCAGCGGCCGAAGGTGGGGACGGGCACGGCGAGGGACTCGCGGACCAGCAGGTGGTCGATCCAGGTGATGAGCTCGGTGGAGCCGTTGCCCATGGCCACGCACTGCGGAGGCAGCTGGAGCAGGCTGCACAGTTCGGCCGTGATCGTGTCGGCGCTGCTCGGGTAGTACGTGATGATGTCGCGCAGCCGGCCCGCCATGTCCTCGAACATGGCCGGGGTCGGGAAGTACGGGTTGCAGGGGATACAGAAGTCCACGGGGCCGGCTCCCTCGCCGCCCTCACGTGTCAGAGCCGCCATCGACGGGCTGTGTGCCGCGGTACTGCGGAACAGCGACGTGACGTTGTCGGCCATGGAACCTCCGTATGGGGCGGGTCCGTTGGGGACGGACGGACCCGACGTTCAAGGGCGGCCCGCGCGGGGGAGCGCGGACCGCCCTTTCATACGGCGACCACCGTGACACCGTTCAACCGTCGGGAAAACGGTCGGAACCTGTGTCCGGTTGGTGAAGATCTGTCAGTGGCCTCAGCAGCCGAACGTGTGGATGGTCGTCGTCCGGTACGTCTGCCCCGGTCGCAGGACCGTCGAGGGGAACTTCGGCTTGTTCGGCGAGTCCGGGAAGTGCTGCGTCTCCAGGCACAGCGCGTCGCCCTGCCGGTAGGTGCGCCCGGACGGGCCGGTCAGCGTGCCGTCGAGGAAGTTGCCGGAGTAGAACTGCAGGCCCGGCTCGTTCGTGGCGATCTTCATCGTGCGGCCGGAGGCCGGGTCACGCAGGGTGGCGACGTGCTCGGGGCGGGCGGTGATGCCCTTGTCGAGGACCCAGTTGTGGTCGAATCCCTTGGCGGTCACCAGCTGCGGGTGGGAGACGCGGATGTCCCGGCCGATCGGCTTGGCCTTGCGGAAGTCGAAGGGGGTGCCCGCGACCTTGGCCAGCTCGCCCGTGGGGATCAGGCCCGCATCGGTGGGCGTGTAGCGGGAGGCCGCGATCTGGAGCTCGTGGTCCTCGATCGTGCCGCTGCCCTCGCCGGCCAGGTTGAAGTAGACGTGGCTGGTGAGGTTGACGACGGTGGCCTTGTTGGTGGTGGCCTCGTAGTCGATGCGCCACTCGCCGCGCCGGGTGAGCGTGTACGTCACCTTCGTCTTGAGCGTGCCCGGGTAGCCCATCTCGCCGTCGACGCTGGTGTAGTACAGGTGCAGGCCGACGTCGGAGCCCTTCACGAACGGCTCGACGTCCCACACGCGCTTGTCGAAGCCCTGGGTGCCGCCGTGCAGGCTCTGCTCACCGTCGTTGACGGACAGCTGGTAGTCCTTGCCGTCCAGGGTGAACCTGCCCTTGCCGATACGGTTGCCGTAACGGCCGATCAACGCGCCGAAGTACGGGGTCTTCGCGACGTAGTCCTCGAGGTTGTCGAAGCCGGCGGAGACGTTGGCGTACCGGCCGCGGCGGTCGGGTATCTCCAGGGACTGCACGACACCGCCCCAGGACAGGACCTTCAGGCGGGTGCCGCCGTTCTCCAGCGACCAGCTGTAGACCTTGGTGCCGTCGGCGAGCTTGCCGAAGAGCGTCTTCACCGGCTTCCTGCCTCCCGTGGCGTGCGCCGTGCCGCCGAGCGTGGTGGCGGCCATCCCCGCCGCCGCTGCTCCCGCGATGACCGTGCGTCTGTTCAGTTCCATCTGTGCGGCTCCCGCATATGGAGCGGGCCCCGCCTTCCAGCGGGGCCCGAGCTGACTTACGAACCGACCTTGCGCTTGTTCCACACGTCGAACCCGACCGCCGCCAGCAGCACCATGCCCTTGATGACCTGCTGCCAGTCGGTGCCGATGCCGACGAGGTTCATACCGTTGTTCAGCACGCCCAGGACCAGGCCGCCGATGATCGCGCCGAGGACGGTGCCGACACCGCCGCTCATCGACGCACCGCCGATGAACGAGGCCGCGATCGCCTCCAGCTCGAAGTTGAGGCCGGCCTTGGGAGAGGCCGCGTTGAAGCGGGCGGCGAAGACCAGACCCGCCAGGGCCGCGAGCATGCCCATGTTCAGGAAGACAAGGAAGGTGACCTTCTTGTCCTTCACACCCGACAGCTTGGCCGCCGGGAGGTTGCCGCCGATGGCGTAGATGTGGCGGCCGATGATCGCGTTGCGCATGACGTAGCCGAAGCCGACGAGCAGCACGCCCAGGATGAGCAGCACGATCGGGGCGCCCTTGTAGCTGGCCAGCAGCATGGTGAGCGTCAGCACCGCGGCGCCGATCGCGACCAGCTTCAGCAGGAACA
Source organism: Streptomyces sp. SID5643 (assembly GCF_009872555.1). Lineage (NCBI taxonomy): Bacteria > Bacillati > Actinomycetota > Actinomycetes > Kitasatosporales > Streptomycetaceae > Streptomyces > Streptomyces sp. SID5643. Next base: position 73,977 of record NZ_WWIC01000022.1, on the reverse strand, counting down.
GCTTGGTGGGCGGGACGTCCAGGTCGAACTCCTGCTGCCGCTTGCGGTCACGGACCTCCTGGAAGATCACGAAGGCGATCATCGCGAAGCCCAGCAGCAGGGTCAGGTTGTGGTAGTTCGTGTTCGGGCCGACCTCGGGCAGGAACCCGTTGGCGACCTTCTGAAGACCGTCCGGGAACGGGCCGAGGGTCTGGCCCTCCAGGAAGATCTCCGTCAGACCGCGGAAGATCAGCATGCCCGCCAGGGTCACGATGAACGACGGTATGCCGCCGTACGCGATGAAGAACCCCTGTACGGCACCGGCGACCGCGCCCACGGCCAGGCACAGCACCACGGCGAGGGGCCAGGGCAGGTCCTGTTTGACCATGAACACGGCGGCCATCGACCCGACGAACGCCGTCAGCGATCCGACCGACAGGTCGATGTGGCCGGCGATGATGACCAGCATCATGCCGATCGCGAGGATCAGGATGTAGCTGTTCTGCAGCACCAGGTTGGAGACGTTGCGCGGCAGCAGCAGGTCGCCGTCGGTCCAGACGGCGAACAGGACCACGATCAGGCCCAGCGCGATGAGCATGCCGTACTGCCGCATGTTGCGGCGCATGCCCTCCATCACCAGCTGCAACAGGCCGTCGCCCGCGGCCCCTCCGCTCTTGCCCGGCGGCGCGGGGGCCGGGCTCTTGGCGGTCACGTCCGTGCTCATCGGGTTACCTCTTTGTCCTTCGTCATCTGACGCATCAGCGATTCCTGGGAGGCCTCGGCCCGCGAGAACTCACCCGTCAGCCGCCCCGCGGCCATCGTGTAGATGCGGTCGCACATACCGAGCAGCTCGGGCAGCTCGGAGGAGATGAAGACGACCGCCTTGCCCTGGGCGGCCAGCTGGTCGATGACCGTGTAGATCTCGTACTTGGCACCGACGTCGATACCGCGCGTCGGTTCGTCCAGGATCAGCACGTCCGGACCCGAGAAGATCCACTTGCTGAGGACGACCTTCTGCTGGTTGCCGCCGGACAGCTTGCCCACCGGCTCGAACACCGTCGGCGCCTTGATGTTCATGGACTTGCGGAAGCCCTCGGCGACCTGCCGCTCCTCGTGCTCGTCGACCACACCGCGCTTGGCGACCTTGCCCAGGGCGCTCAGCGAGATGTTCCGGTTGATGGTGTCGATGAGGTTGAGGCCGTAGTGCTTGCGGTCCTCGGTGACGTACGCGATGCCGTGCTTGACCGCCTCCGGGACGGACTTCGTACGGATCTCCTTGCCGTCCTTGAGGACCGTGCCGGCCGCGTACCGGCCGTAGGTCCGCCCGAAGACGCTCATCGCGAGTTCGGTGCGGCCGGCGCCCATCAGGCCCGCGATGCCGACGATCTCCCCGCGCCGCACGTGCAGCGACACGTCGTCGCACACCTTGCGCTGCTGGTCGATCGGGTGGTGCACGGTCCAGCCCCGGATCTCCAGGGCCGGTGCCGCGCCCTCCTCGGGCTCGTGCGGGGAGCGCTCCGGGAAGCGGTGCTCCAGGTCGCGGCCGACCATGCCGCTGATGATCCGGTCCTCGGTGGTCTCCTCGGCCTTCACATCGAGGGTCTCGATGGTCTGGCCGTCGCGGAGGATCGTCACCGAATCGGCGACCTTGCGGATCTCGTTGAGCTTGTGGGAGATGATGATCGAGGTGATGCCCTGCTTCTTCAACTCCAGGATGAGGTCCAGGAGTTTGCCGCTGTCCTCGTCGTTCAGCGCGGCGGTCGGCTCATCCAGGATGAGCAGCTTCACCTTCTTCGACAGGGCCTTCGCGATCTCCACGAGCTGCTGCTTGCCCACGCCGATGTCGGCGACGCGGGTGTCCGGGTGGTCGGAGAGGCCGACCCGGCGCAGCAGCTCGCTGGCGTGCCGGAGGGTGTCGGTCCAGCTGATGATCCCCCGGGTGGCGTGCTCGTTGCCGAGGAAGATGTTCTCGGCGAGAGAGAGGTAGGGCACCAGGGCCAGTTCCTGGTGGATGATCACGATGCCGCGCTCTTCACTGGCCCGGATGTCCTTGAACTGGCAGACCTCTCCCTCGAAGAGGATGTCGCCCTCGTACGTGCCGTGCGGGTGGACGCCGGAGAGGACCTTCATCAAGGTCGACTTGCCGGCGCCGTTCTCCCCGCAGATGGCGTGGACCTCGCCCTGCCGGACGGTCAGCGTGACGTCCGACAGCGCCTTGACGCCGGGAAAGGTCTTGACGATCGAGCGCATTTCCAGGACGGGTCCCGCCATGGTCGTGCCTTCCAATCAGTGGTGATTCGTCGGTCGGTGGCGGGGACTACTTGAGGTCGCTCTCCTTGATGTAGCCGGAGTCGACGACCTCCTTCTGGTAGTTCGTCTTGTCGACGGCGACCGGCTCCAGCAGGTAGGCCGGGACGACCTTCGAGCCGTTGTCGTAGGTCTTGGTGTCGTTGACCTCGGGCTTCTTCTTGTTGAGCAGCGCGTCGACCATGTTCGAGGAGACCTTGGCGAGCTGGCGGGTGTCCTTGTAGACGGTCATCGACTGCTGGCCGGCGATGATCGACTTCACCGAGGCGACCTCGGCGTCCTGGCCCGTGACGACCGGCAGCGGCTTGCTCTTGGAGCCGTAGTCGTCGGACTTCAGCGCCGAGAGGATGCCGATGGAGATGCCGTCGTAGGGGGAGAGGACGGCGTCGACGCGCTCGCGCTTGTAGGCCGAGGTCAGGATGTCGTCCATGCGCTTCTGGGCGGTGCCGCCGTCCCAGCGCAGGGTGGTGACCTGGTTGAGCTTGGTCTGGCCGGAGCGGACGACGAGCTGCTTCTTGTCGATGTAGGGCTGGAGGACCTTCATCGCGCCGCCGAAGAAGTAGCGGGTGTTGTTGTCGTCGTTGGAGCCGGCGAACAGTTCGATGTTGAACGGGCCCTTCTTGGAGCCGTCCTTCAGGCCGAGCTTCTCGACGATGTAGTTGCCCTGGAGCTCGCCGACCTTCTCGTTGTCGAACGAGGCGTAGTAGTCGACGTTCTGCGTGCCGAGGATCAGGCGGTCGTAGGAGATGACCGGGATGTTGGCGTCCTTGGCCTGCTGGAGCACGTTGTTCATCGACTTGTTGTCGATCGCGGCGATGATCAGCGCCTTGACGCCCTGCGTGATCAGGTTCTCGACCTGCGAGACCTGCTGGTCGGGGTCGTCCTCGCCATAGACGAGCTTGGTCTTGTAGCCCTTGGACTCCAGGTCCGCGACGACGTTCTTGCCGTCGGCGATCCAGCGCTCGGAGGACTTGGTCGGCATCGCGATGCCGATGGTGGCGCCCTTGGTGTCGCCTCCGCTCTCCTTGCTGCCCCCCTCACCGCTCTGGCCGCAGGCGGACAGGGTGAGGGCGAGGGACGCGGCTCCGGCTATGGCGGTGAGGGCGGCTCTGCGGTTACGCATGATCATCATCCTTGATCTGTGGCAGGGCTCGGTCTGAGGGCGCGAAGTCGCTCCGGGTGGTCGTGCCGGAAAGACCGAGAAGAGATGTGTGGGATTGTGCGCGGCTGTGTCTTCTTTTGTAAGGCGAGTTTCCGGAACGTTATGACGAGATTTCGAACCGTTGCAGATCGCCCGGCAGTCGTGAGCCGAGCGGCGCCATGTCGCCGTCCGCCCCGTGGCGGGCCAGGAGATCCAGGGCGAGCCGGCCGCGCCGCACCCGCTCCTTGGCGGTGGCCAGGGTCAGCTCCCGCATGTGGTGCCCGTAGGGGTAGATCCCGGGCGCCTTGGAGAGGCCGAACTTCAGGTACAACGGGGCGCCGCGACGGATGAGTTCGGCGACCTCGTACATCCGCACGTAGCCGCCGAGGTCGTCGGGGGCCTCGATGTACATGTCCATCGGAGCGCCCGACACCCGTCGGATCTCCGTGAGGTGATCGAGCGTCAGGTCGCTCGGCACGTTGACCGAGTCGGCGCCGAGGCGCTCGTAGACCGCGTACGCCGCCGGGTTGACCGGGCCGATGAGCGCGGAGACCTTGAGCGTCGTGTCGGCCGGGATGATCCCGGCGGCCCGCGCCCGGTGCAGCGTCCACAGCACGCCCTCGTCGGCGACGAGCAGGCACTTGACGCCCAGTTCCGTGGCTCTGACGGCGTCCTCGACACAGCCGGCGACGGCGTCGTGGCCCCGGGCGCGCAGACCGGCCCCCCGCGAGTCGGTGCGCGTGGATCCGCCGATGTCCCAGGTGCCGCGCGGGCCGGTGAACAGACAGAGCTCGATGTCGCGTTCACCGGTCGACTCGACCATCTCGGTGATCTCGGCGTCGGTCAGCATCCAGACGCCGCTGCCCTGGCTGATCCGGTGGATCGGCACGTCCAGCCGCGAGGCCTCCTTCAGCACCACCGCGAGCGCCTCGGGCCCCTCGCAGGAGGGGATCTCGGTGCGCCAGCGGCCGCCGCCGGGGAACGAGTGCGGAGAGGCGTCGGCGGGATCGGGGACGGGCGCGCTCAGGCCCAGGGCGGTGAGCGCCTGCTCACCGGGCCTTCGGGCGGCCGTGATGGGAGCGTCGGTCACAGGAATGTCCTTCGGTTCGATATTTCGGACGAGGTTCGCGGCTCTGGGTAGGGCGAGGCTCGGGGTGGGGCTGGGTGTACGCCGGTACGGGAGCCGTCAGGTCGCCCCCGTACCGGCGTACGTCTAGGGGCGGAGCAGGACCTTGCCCACCTTGGGATCTCCGGCCCCGACCAGCTCGATGGCCTGCGAGAACTCGGTGAGGGGCAGCTCGTGCGTCACCAGCGGCAGCGGGTCGAGCAGCCCGGCGGCGAACACCCGCACCGTGTGCGCCCAGGCGTCCGGCGGAGCACCGAAGACGGTGTGCACCTCCAACTGCTTCACGACGAGGTCCGTCGGGTCGAGACCGTCGGCGCCGGGCGCCGGGATGCCGGTCAGGACCAGCCGGCCGCCGCGCCGGAGCAGACCGGCCGAGATCCGGGCGGCGTCCGCGGACCCGGCCGTCTCGATCACCACGTCGAAGTCGTCCGGCAGTTCCTGGTCCTTGGTCCGGAAGTCCGTCGCACCGTAACTCCGCGAGAGCGCCTCACGGTCCCGGCGGGTGCCGACGACCAGCAGCTCGCCCGGCGAGTTCGCCTTCAGGAACTGCACGGCGAACATGCCGAGGGTTCCGGTGCCCACCACGGCGACGCGCTCGCCGGGCTGGGCGTTGCCCTTCAGCGCGGCGGCCGCGATACAGGCGGCGGGCTCCAGGAGGGCCGCGGCCGTGAGGTCGCAGTCGTCCGGGAGGGCGTGCAGGAGACGGGCCGGGAGGGTCAGCGTGGCCGCCATCGCGCCCGGCTGGGTGAACCCGGTCTCCTCGTAGCCGGCCGAGCACAGGGTCGTGTCGCCCGCGTGGCATCGGTCGCAGACCTGACAGTTTCGAAAGCCCTCACCGACGACCTTGCGGCCCACGAGGGACTCCGGGACACCGGCGCCCACGGCCTGAACCGTCCCGGACCACTCGTGGCCCGGGGTCAGCGGGTAACGCACATAGCCCTCGGGCCGGTTGCCCTGGTAGACCTCGCGGTCGCTGCCGCAGATCCCGGAGGCGTGCACCCGGACCAGCGCCTCGCCGGCCTCGGGCCGCCGGGGCTCGTGCGGCACCAGACGGTGCTCGCCCGGGGCGTCGACGACGACCGCGGTGCTCACTGCGAGCCCTTCGGCTTGCGCTGTTCCCAGCCCTCCGCCCAGAGGTCGAAACGGGCCTGCTGCTGGGGGAACTCGGCGGCGGCGTCGACGTCCAGCTCCACACCGAGGCCGGGGGCGTCGGAGAGGTGGAAGCAGCCGTCCTCCGGGTTCACCTGCGGGGCACCCTTGACCACCTTCTTGATCTCCGCGTCGGCGAAGTCGTTGAAGTGCTCAAGGATCTTGAAGTTGGGGGAGGTGAAGCCGACCTGGAGGGACGCGGCGGTCAGCACCGAGCCGCCCACGTTGTGGGGAGCCACCAGCATGTAGTGGGTCTCGGCGGTCGCGGCGAGCTTCCTGGTCTCCCAGATTCCACCGATATGGCCGACGTCCGGCTGGATGATGTCGACGGCCTGGCTCTCGAACAGCTCCCGGAACTCGATCCGGTCGTGGATGCGCTCACCGGTGGCGACCGGCATGTCGACCTTGGCGGCGACCTTCTCCAGCGCCTTGAGGTTCTCCGGCGGGACCGGCTCCTCCAGCCACGCCGGCTTGAACGGCGCCAGCTCCTTGGCCAGGCGCACGGCCGTGGCGGGGGAGAAGCGGCCGTGCATCTCCAGCATCAGCTCGGCCTCGGGGCCGATGGCGTCCCGGACCGCCTCGATCAGGGAGACGGCGTACAGGGTCTGCTCGTGGTCCAGCTCGAAGTGGCCCGTGCCGAAGGGGTCGATCTTGAGCGCCCGGTAGCCGCGTTCCATCACGCCCTGGGCGGCCTTGTGGTAGGCCTCCGGGGTCCGCTCGGTGGTGTACCAGCCGTTGGCGTACGCCTTGACCTTGTCGGTGACCTTGCCGCCCAGCAGCTGCCAGACGGGAACGCCCAGGGCCTTGCCCTTGATGTCCCAGCAGGCCATCTCGATCACGGCGATACCGGACATCACGATCTCGCCCGCACGGCCGTAGTCGCCGTACTTCATCCGCTTGACGAGGTCCTCGACAGCGAACGGGTCGGAGCCGAGAATGTGATTGGCCTCGGCCTCCCTCAGGTAACCGAGAAGGGCGTCGGTGTGTCCCAGCATCCGGGTCTCGCCGACTCCGGTGATCCCCTCGTCGGTGTGCACCTGGACGTACGTCAGGTTGCGCCACGGCGTCCCGACCACGTGTGTGCTGATTCCGGTGATGCGCACGGCGGTTGTCCCTCGCAGGTTCGTCGGCTCAGTGTTCCGTCAGTGTTCCGTCGGTGCGCCTTGTTCGAGATTTCGGCACACGTTCGAAATGCTGGCGTGACAGTAAGGATCCGGCGGCAGGGGTGTCAATGGGTCGCGCGCATAACGGTTTCGACAGTTTCGAAACTACCGGTGAGGCGTGTCCCTACAGAACCTTCACAGCTGGATCTAGGAACGTGACCTGCGCGGAACTTAATCTTCCCGCGACATGGACTACTGCGACCCGTGCCGACGGCACCTCAACGGCGCCCTTGCCTGCCCGGGGTGCGGCACCTCGGCCGAAACGCTGCGCCGTCCGCGCGAGCCGGAGCACGGCGCGGGGCCGGGGCCGGACAGGCCGGATGCGTCCGCTGACGGATACGGCGACGCGTACGACGACGACCCGTACGACCGCACACGCGGCGACGACGGCGATGTCGATGAAGAAGGCGCCGGTGAGGGCGACGACGAGCACCTGGGGCGTGCCGCCCGGCGGCGCGGGCGTGGGCGCGGCCCGGTCGCCGAAGGGCCGGGCGGGGCGAGCCGGCGGGACCGCAAGGCCGCGGCACATCGTCGGCGCCGGCGCCGGACCTTGTTCGTGGCGGCCGGATTCGTGCTGGCGGCGGGCGGCCTGAGTCTCGCCGAACTCGGCATGGACGCCCCCAGTTCGACGCCGAAGCCGGCCGCTGCCGGAGGCGAGTCGGCGGACGGGGACGCTTCGGTGGAAGCGGGGAAGCCGGGCAGTGGTGCGAGCGGGAAGGCCGCCGGGGCTGAAGGCCCGTCAGGCTCGCCCTCGCCGGACGCGTCCGACTCGCCGTCCGCTTCCGCGTCCCCCGACGACGAGCCGTCAAAGTCCCCGAAGGGCGACGAACCGTCGAAGGACCCCGAATCGGCGACGGCGGGCGACGCCCCCAGCCGCCCGGCGTCCGCCCCCACCGCGGCCCCGCCCCCGGAGCCGGCCCCGACGTCGGACCCGACCACCGAGCCCCCGCAACCGGAACCGTCCCCGTCCGAGCCCTGCAAGCGGTTCCTGTGGTGGTGCACCTAGGGTCTGCCACCACGTTCCCTGGGGCGCCGAGCAGGCGGCCCGGCGCCTCGCGCACGGGGGCGGCGCCCTGTACGCGGCCGTGACCCCGGCTGCGCCCGGGCGGAGCGCCCTCAGCCCAGCATCCGCCGCAATGTGTCCCGCAGTGCCACCCGTTCGGCCTCGGAGAGCCCGGCCAGGGGCTCTCCGGCGAACCGCAGCGACTCCCGCAGGCTCCGGGCCACCTTCCGGCCCTCGGCCGTGGCCGCCGCCACCTTCACGCGGCGGTCGGCGGGGTCAGGCCGCCGCTCGACGAGTCCCCGTGCCTCCAGCCGGTCCACGATCCCCGTCACATTGGACGGCTCGCACTTCAGCTGCCGGGCCAGCCTGCGCATCGGCAGCGGTCCGAGGCACAGCAGGCTGAGCAGCCGTGCCTGCGCGCCGGTCAGGGTGTGGTCCGCCGCCGCCGACTCGTAGTCCTCGTGGAACCGCGCCACGACCTCCCCGATCAGCTCGACGACCTCAAGGGTCAGCGGATCCGGGCGCTTGGTCACGTCCTGCGGCGTCGGTGTGGTGGAGGCCATGCCGACAAGGGTACCCGGTTATTTGACAACCTGAAATTTTCAGGAGCATGGTTGTTTCAGGTACTGAAACATTCGCATCGAGCCAGTGAGGTAAGGCGCATCATGACCGACACCCCCACCCTTCCCGCCGTAAGCCGCGAGTGGCACCTGGCGAGCCGCCCCGTCGGCTGGCCGAAGCCCGAGGACTTCGCCTTCGTCGAGGCCGAGGTCCCGCAGCCGGGTGAGGGGCAGGTCCTCGTCCGGAACAAGTACCTCTCCGTGGACCCGTACATGCGCGGCCGGATGAGCGACGCGAAGTCCTACGTCGCCCCGTTCGAGCTCGGCAAGGTCATGCAGGGCGGTGCCGTCGGCGAGGTCGTGGCCTCGAACGCCGAGGGCCTGTCCGTCGGGGACCACGTCCTGCACTTCTTCGGGTGGCGCGAGTACGCGGTCGTCGGCGCGAAGAGCGCCGTGAAGGTGGACCCGGAGGCCGCGCCGCTGTCGACGTACCTCGGCGTGCTCGGCATGACCGGCCTCACCGCCTACGCGGGCCTGCTGCGGACCGCCTCCTTCAAGGAGGGCGACACCGTCTTCGTGTCCGGTGCCGCCGGTGCCGTGGGCGGCCAGGTCGGACAGATCGCCAAGCTCAAGGGTGCCGCGCGGGTCATCGGCTCCGCCGGGTCGGACGAGAAGGTGAAGCTCCTCACGGAGGAGTACGGCTTCGACGCCGCCTTCAACTACAAGGACGGGCCCGTCGCCCAGCAGCTGCGCGCCGCCGCCCCCGACGGGATCGACGTCTACTTCGACAACGTCGGCGGTGACCACCTGGAGGCGGCCATCGGCTCCCTCAACGAGGGCGGCCGGATCGCCGTCTGCGGCATGATCTCCGTCTACAACAACACCGAGCCCGCCCCGGGCCCGAAGAACCTCGCCCGCCTGATCGCGACCCGCGGCCGCATCGAGGGCTTCCTGGTCGGGGACCACTACGACCTCCAGCCGCAGTTCGTGCAGGAGGTCGCCCCCTGGGTCGCCTCCGGCGAGCTGAAGTACCGGGAGACCGTCGTCGAGGGCATCGAGAACAACCTGGAGGCGTTCCTGGGCGTTCTGCGCGGCGACAACACCGGAAAGATGATCGTCAAGCTCTGACGCCTTCTGTTGGTTTTCGGTATGCGGTAAGTTTTTTCCGAATCCGCTCGGCCCGGGCGCGAGCCGCGGCGGACGACCGAAGGAACTGAACCGCATGCCGATCCAGCAGTCCGACGTCCTGTACACCGCCGTCGCCACCGCCGAGAACGGGCGCGACGGGCGGGTCGCCACCGACGACGGCAAGCTCGACGTCGTCGTCAACCCGCCGAAGGAGATGGGCGGCAGCGGCGCCGGCACCAACCCGGAGCAGCTGTTCGCCGCCGGCTACAGCGCCTGCTTCCAGGGTGCCCTCGGCGTCGTCGCCCGCGAGGAGGGCGCCGACCTCACCGGCTCGACCGTCACCGCCAAGGTCGGCCTCGGCAGGAACGGCGACGGCTTCGGGATCATCGTCGAGATCTCGGCCGACATCCCCGAGGTGGACCGCGGGGTCGCCCGCTCACTGATCGAGAAGGCCCACGGCGTCTGCCCGTACTCGAAGGCGACTCGCGGCAACATCACCGTGACGCTGGTCTGACCCCGGTCGTTGCGTACGCGGAGGCCGCACCCTTGGACGTGGGGTGCGGCCTCCGCCCGTGTCCGGGCGAGGGGCCCTCAGAGGGCGAGCGCCGCCGTGTGGACCGCCCGCGCCAGCAGGCCGTTCTCCGGGGCCGCCCCACCGGGGAAGGGGTACCGGCGGCGCGTGTAACCGTAGGCGAGGCCGCTCCAGGGGTCCGCGAAGGCCTGGGAGCCGCCCGCGCCGCCGTGCCCGATCGTCCCGGCACCGAGGAACGGGTACCACGTGTCAGCCGTCATCTGGAAGCCGAGCCCGAAGGACCTGTGGGCCCGGGCCACCAGGTCGTAGCCGACCGAGTGTGCCTGCCCGAACTCCGCCACCGTGTCCGGCTTCAGCAGCGCCGGCTGTTCGCCCACCCCGCTGATCGCCGCCGCGTACATCCCCGCGAGGCCCCTGGCGGACGCCACCCCGCCCACCGACGCCGGGCCCTTCGCCCGGACCAGCGGCATGTTGGGAAGCGAGGCGAGCTCGGTCGGCTCCGCTGCGTTGCCGTTGAACGCGATCGAGGCCAGCGTGTGCGGGCCCGTGGGCGTGGCGTCGAGCACGGCCTGCTGCTCGGGGGTCGGGGCCATCGGCTGGGTGCCCCGGAAGCGCGGTTCCTCGGGCGCGGGGAGGCCCAGATGGAAGTCCAGCCCGTAGGGGGTCCTGATCCGCTCTTGGTAGACCTCCTGAAGGGTGCGGCCGGTCGCACGGCGCACCACCTCCCCGGCCAGGGCGCCGGCGACCAGCCCGTGATAACCGAACGCCGTGCCGGGGCGCCAGAACGGCCGCTGGTCGGCGAGGCGTTCGGCGAGCTGGCGGTCGTCGGCGAGCTCCGCGAGCGTGAAGCCGGTGTCAATACCGACCACGCCCGCCCGGTGCGCCAGCAGGTCCCGCACCGTCAGGCCGCCCTTGCCCTCGGCCGCGAACTCCGGCCAGTAGTACGTCACCTTGCGGTCCAGTTCGAGCGTGCCGTCCTGGACGAGCAGGGCCACGACCAGGTAGGCGGCGCCCTTCGTGGACGAGAACACACCGTAGAGACAGTCCGCGCCGGTCCCCGCCCACAGGTCGACGACCTTCCGGCCGCGGACGTAGGCGCACAGCTGCCCCTCGTAATCGGCTCGTTCCCCGGCGACGAACGCGGCGAACTCCTCGCGCACCGCCTCGAAGCCGTCCGCCACGGTGCCGTGGATCTGCTGCGTCATCCGCTCTCCTTGACTGAAGCGCTGTGTGCCACTGTGAACAATGCCCTCGCCACCTGCGCGAACTCCCCCTTGGGGTGGTCCCGGAAGAGTGGTTCGGTGCCGAACAGGACCGTCCGGTCCCCGCTGACGACCGAGGCCTGACCGGAGGCGGCGGCGGGACCGCCGGTGCCGTCCCCGAGCTGCCGCCAGTGCCCGGAGACCAGCGGGTTCCCGGTCGCGTACGACTGCTCCACGCGGACGCCGGGGCCCGGGTCGGTGAACCAGAGCGGGGCGTAGACGAAACCGCGGTCCGGTGCGTCGCGCGTGACGGCTCCCGAGTTCGTCACCCGCACCACGCCGTTCGCATCCGCGTTGCCCTCCACCGGCTTGACGGCCAGCCGGCCCGCCGCCGCGTTCAGGGCCGCTCCGGTCGCGCCCCGGCCGACCAGGCCGTGCCCGGCCAGGAACGCGTCCAGGGCCCGCCGGGCGGGTGCGGTCAAGGCCGCGCGGTCCAGCCCGGCGGACACGAACAGCACGTCCGCGCCGGACCTGCGCCAGTCGAAGCCCGCGTTCAGGACGGCCGTCGAGACCGGCGTGACCTCGAAGCCCATCTCCCGCAGGGCGAACAGCTCACCCGGCGTGACGGCGGCCGCGACGCGCAGGCGGCGCAGCGGTGCCGTTCCGGTCTGCCGGGTCGCCGTGAAGGGCACGTCGTGGGCGCGGGCGGCCGTACGCGCCTCGCGACGGGCCGACGCCGGGACGATCACGCTGCCGTCCGTCGCCCGCCGGACCGGGACACCCTGCCGCAGCAGGGAGTTGAGGGCCGCGATCTCGCGCGGGTCGGTCAGCCGCAGCCGCAGGTCGCCGTGCGCGGGCACGTGGGCGACGGGCGCGGCCTCGCCGATCACGCGCAGGGGTGCGCCCCGCAGGCTGCCCGACGGCACCCGCTCGACGGTGGCGCCCCACAGACTGCCCAGGCTCCAGCCGGAGATGTCGTACATCACCGAGACCTTGCCGCTGATGTCCCGGCCGTCGGCCAGCAGCGCGTTCGCCATGCCGCGCTTGGGCTGGTGCATGTCGACGACGTACGAGCCGCCGGGGTGGGTGCGTCCGTCGAGCCGGAAGGAGCGGGTGGCGCGGGTGACCCGGACGCCGTTGGCCAGCAGGTGGTCGACCAGGCGGGCCGCGGCGGGCGCCGAGCGCTGGGTGCGGGCGCCGGCGGGCGGGATGACGTAGGCGCGCGGGAACGTGGTCGTGTAGACGTCCTCCGGGCCGATGCCGGGGACGCCGGGGACCGTCCGCGGGGACACCGGCACCTGCGCGGCGCCCGCCGCGCCACGGCGGAAGACCTCGATCTGGTCGCTGATCAGGGTGCCGCGGTGCTCGCGGACGTGGTCCAGGGTCGCGTGGATCGCCGCGCCCGCCACGGCCGTGTTGACCGCCGAACGGCGGCGCAGCTCCGGCACCGGCAGCTCGTCGTACTCCTCGTTGTTCACCGCCAGGGGGATCTCCACCGTGTGGGCGGCCACCGTGCCGTGGAAGGCCGCGTACTGCGGGGTGAAGATCGGCGGCCAGTCGTCCCAGCCCTCCTCCTGGTCGCGGAAGGGGATCTGGGCCGCCTCCACGCCGTCCTTCGCGGGCGTGTAGCCCAGGGCGTTGACCGCGGACTCCATGCCGAGGGCGTTGGCGTAGCTGTTCTTCAGGAAGAGGTCGTACTCGTAGTTCTCGCCGTGCGGGGGAGTGGTCGGCTCGATGAGGGTGCCGTTGACGTAGCCGTGCAGGTCGAGCAGGACGGCCGGCTGTTTGCCGATCTCGATCTGCCGCATGGCCCGCGTCTCGGGCTGGGAGGCGGTGACGAAGTCGCGGTTCAGGTCGAAGCCGTTGGCATTGGCCCGGGTTCCGGCGATCCGGCCGTCCGGGTTGGCCGTGATGTTGAAGTACAGGCGGCTGTGCGCGAGGAGGTCCCTGGTCTTCGCGTCCGTCGCCGTCGCGAGCTGCTCGATGACCTTCAGGGAGGCGTCCGTGCCCTCCCACTCGTTGCCGTGGATGTTGCCGTTGACGAAGACCGGCGTCTTGTACTTCCGCTTGATCTCAGAGGACTTGGCCGCAGCCGCCGGCGCGTTCTCGATCAGGCCGCGCATCCGCTCCTGGGCGCGGGCCTGCCGGGCGGACTCCGGGGCGGTGACGGTGACGAGGTAGAGGCGGTGGCCGCCGGCCGAGCGGCCCGTCACCTCCACGCTCACCCGCTCGCCGAGGCGTTGCAGGGCGTTCAGCTTCGGCGCGATCGCGTGGTACGGAATGAGCCCCAGCTTCAGGGACTTGTCGCCGGGGTTGTGCGCGTCGGGGGAGAGGGTCTGACGCCGGGGGTAGCCGCGGGTCGTGGTGCCGGTGGAGGAGGCGGAAGAGGCGGAGGAGTCCGCGGTCAACGCGCGTCGCGCCGCGCTCGCGGGACCCCGCGCCGCCCGGTCGTCCACGGCGGAGCCCTCACGGGTGACGGGTAACGGGTCGGCGCCGGCCGCGCCGGGGGCGAGCAGGAGCGAGCCCGCCGTGGCCAGGGTCAGGGCGGCGATCAGTGCAGGTCTCGCGGGAACGCTTCTCGTGGTGCGCACGCGTGCCTCCTCCGGGGCTTCCTGAGATCGGTACGGCGAGGTGTACCGGTTCGACTCAACGGCAACAAGGGCGCCTTGGTGTCACCGAAGCCCCGGACGGCCCTGTGGGGGAGCGGCCCGGCCTGCCCCGATAGGGTTTGTCCATGCGCGATCTAGGGGTGGGTTTCCGGTACCTCCTGAAGGGCCAGCGATGGGTGGCCCGGCACGGCAGGCAGTACGGCTTCGGCCTGCTCCCGGGCCTGATCACCCTCGTCCTGTACGCGGCGGTGCTGGTCGCGCTGGCGCTGTGGGGCGAGGACGCCGTGACCTGGGCGACGCCCTTCGCCGACGACTGGTCCAGCCCGTGGGCCGGCCTCTTCCGCGGCTTCCTGACCGCCGTGCTGTTCGCCCTCTCCCTGCTCCTCGCCGTCGTGACGTTCACCGCGGTGACCCTGCTGATCGGGCAGCCCTTCTACGAGAACCTCTCCGAGAAGGTCGACCGGGACGTGTCCCCGGACGGGCACGCCCCCGAGTCGGGGCTGCCGCTCTGGCGCGAACTGTGGATCTCCGCCCGCGACAGCCTCCGCATCGTGCTGCGGGCCGCCCTGTGGGGGGTGCTGCTGTTCGGCTGCGGCTTCATCCCGGTGGTCGGGCAGACGGTCGTCCCGGTGGTCGGGGTGTTCGTCACCGGGTTCTTCCTCACCGAGGAACTGACCGCCGTCGCCCTCCAGCGCCGCGGCGTCGAACTGCGCACCCGCCTCACCCTGCTGCGCTCCCGCAAGACCCTCGTCTGGGGCTTCGGCACGCCCCTCGCCGCGGCCTTCCTGGTGCCCTTCGTCGCGGTGTTCCTGATGCCGGGCGCCGTCGCGGGCGCCACCCTCATGGCGCGTGACCTGCTGGACGAGGAGATCCGTGAGGGCGGCGAGAAGGGCGACCAGGCGGCTACGCCCCTTCCGCAGCCACCGTCAGGATCGCCCTCACCTGGGCAATGATGTCCAGCCGGTTCCGCACGAACTCCGGATCGGTGACCTCGGTGGTGTTCCCGGCCCCGAACTGCAGCACCGGCGTGTGCACATGCCCGCCCGGCAGCGTGTCACGCAGCCCCAGCCGGTCCCGGAGCAGCGTCGCCCGGTAGGCGATCTCGTTGGAGAGGTAGTCCCCGCCGCCGCCCGCACGGGCCGCCGAGCCGGGGGTGGGCCCGTCGGGGCGTACGACGGGCTCGGTGGCACCGGCCGGGATCTCGGTGACGCTCGTGTTGTCGTACACCGGGAAACGGCCGGTCTGCGCGGCGGTGATCGCAGCGTACGGCAGCGTGGTCGTCGTCCACTGGGGCTGCGAGGCGGGGTCGGCGACCGGCACGGTCTCCGTGCGGCCGACGTTCTCGTTGTCCCCGAAGCCGCCCCGCCAGGCCCCGTTGGTGCGCTCGATGTCGAAGCGCCCGACCCGCCCCTGGCTGACCGTCGTGAAAAGGTCGACCTTCGGCAGGTGCGGCCGCAGGGTCCGCTCCACCGTGCCCTCGGTGAAGTCCTGCCAGCGCACCGGGAAGACGGCCGTCTCGATCCGGGCCGGGCCGTCCGCTGTCTCGATCACCGTGCCGTCGAGGGCCAGCGCGGTGGCGCCGGACGGGTTGGAGATACGGATGTCCCGGTCCAGCGTGAACGGGTCGAAGCCGGTGAGCAGGATCCGCTTCACGCCCTTGCCGTGCGGGGTGGGGGTCCCCCCGCTCGAGCGAAGCCGAGAGTGGAGGAGGATGGTGTCCTGACCCCGCGAGGTGCGCTCCAGCTCGCCCAGCAGCGCGGCCCGCTGTCCGTCCGTCAGGCCGAAGTCCGGCGCCCAGGTGCGCACTTCACGTGTCATGCCGAGCCGCGCCCAGTACAGCGGCCGGTCGTCGTCCTGGCTCAGATCCCCGCCGGCCGGTCCGCGCCCCTGCGCGCGGTCGACCGCGCGCTGCCACAGCCGCGCGCCCTCACGCGTGACCGCCCGCCGCGCCTCCCCGTAGGTGCGGGCCCTCTCCAGCGCCCGGGCCAGCCGCGGGGCCACGGTGTCGAATCCGGAGCGGCGCAGGATCTCCTGCGGGGCGGCTCTGCCGAGCCGCTGCTCCTCGACGGTGGGGGAGGGGGCCGCCGGGGCGGCGCTCGCGGCCGTCGGAGCGGTCAGACCGGTCAGCAGGGCGAGGCCGAGGACGCCGAGGCGAACACGTAGGGAGTTCAAGGGGGTTGGGGCCTTCCGTCGCGGTGGGGGGTCGGTGCCGGACGGACCGCAGTATCGCGTGCCGGATGTGGTCCACGCCATGGCCGGGGCTCAGGCGGGGATCTTCGCCGTCGCCTCCCGCACCGCGTCCAGGAAGGCCGAGGCCGCGGGGGCCGGGGACCGGCCGCGTACGGTCGCCGCGTACACCGCCCGGGCCGGCGCGCCCTCGTCGCGCACCCGCAGCAGCGTGATGTCCGGGCGTACGGACCCCGCCGCGAGCGCCGGAACGAGGGTCACGCCGAGCCCGGCGGCCACGTAGCCCTGCTTGGCGGTCCACTCGCCGACGACATGGGCGACCCGCGGCCGGAAACCCTGGCGCAGGGCCGCGTCCAAGAGGGTGCCCTCGGGCCGCGGACTGCCGGAGATCCAGTCGGCGTCCGCGAAACGGCCGAGCGGCACCGGCCCCTCGTGGGACGCGAGGGGGTGGCCGTCCGGTACGGCGACGTACAGCGGCTCGTCGAGGAGGTGGTGGAGGTCGTACGACCCCAGCGGTGCGCGGCCCGTCGTCGAGACGATCGCGAGGTCCAGGTGACCGGCCGTCAACCGGTCCAGCAGGGCGGGCGTGAGGCCCTCCTCGCGCGTGACCCGGACCCGGGGCCGGCGGGCGCGGAAGAGGGCCAGGGCGTGCGGCACCAGGGCCGCGTCGGCAGTGGCGAACGCGCCGAACCTGAGCCGTCCGCCGGCCGCCTCGCGCAGGGCACCCAGTTCACGGCGGGCGTCGTGCAGCGCGGCGGCGACCGTCTCGGCGTACGGCACCAGCAGCCGCCCCGCCTCCGTCAGCGCCACCCCGCGCGGCAGCCGGTCGAAGAGCGGGCCGCCGTCCAGCGCCGCCTCCAGCGAGGCGACCTGCCGGGACACCGCGGACTGCGTCCAGCCGAGCGTTCGCGCCGCCACCGTGAACGAGCCGTGCCGGGCGACCTCCAGGAAGACCCGCAGCCAGACGGTGGAGACCTCGGGCAGGCAGCCGGCCGTCCCGGCATCATGCGTGTTCGGCATGGCAGCCATGCTAGACATTCGCTTGTCGCATCTCCGCCGCCCCGCCTAGCGTCGGCGGCATGCAGATCACCGTGGACAACCCCGCCTCCGCCCCCCAGCCCCTGAGCCCCTACTACTCCCAGGTCGCCCGCATCGAACAGGCCGACGGCGGCGCCCTGTTGTTCGTGTCCGGGCAGATCGCCGAGGGCGCCACGCTCGCCGAGCAGACCCGGGGCGTCTTCGAGACCCTCACCGCGCTGCTGGAGGCTCACGGCGCGACCCTGGCCGACGTGGTCAACATCCGCACGTACCTGACCGACATCTCCGCGCTGGACGAATACGGGGCAGTGCGGCGGCAGTTCCTCACCGGGACCCCGCCGACCAGCATGACCTTCGAGGCGTCGAGGCTCTTCCGCCCCGAGGCCCTCGTCGAGGTGGAGGTCGTGGCAGCCGTACCCGCGCGCCGGTTCAGCCGTCGCTCTCGCCCAGCAGCGTCAGGAAGTCCCGGAACGCCGACGCCATGTCGACCGATTCCGGGTCCAGCAGCCACTGGTACTGCAAGCCGTCCAGGACCGCCACGAGGAGGGGGGCGGCCCGTTCAGGGGTGAGGCCGCTCGGCAGCCGGTCGCCGTACTCGGCGCGCAGCACCCCGGCCATGCCGGACCGCACCCCGGCGTAGCGTTCCGTGAAGTACGCCCGGGCCGGGTGCTCCTCCGTCACGCTCTCGCCGAGCAGCGCCGAGAAGGTCTGGATGATGGCGGGCCGCATGGCGTTGTACTCGACCAGGGAGGCCAGCAGGTCCAGGCGCAGCCGGCCGGCGGGCAGCGCGTCCCAGCGGTCCCGCTCCTGGAGGACCGCGACCAGCAGCGCCTCTTTCGTCGGGAAGTGGTGCAGCAGCCCCTGCTGGGTGAGCCCGACCCGTTCGGCGACCGCGGCCAGGCTCGCCCCCCGGTAACCGCGCTCGGCGATCACCTCCAGAGCGGCCCGCACGATCTCCGCGCGCCGTTCCTCGCTCCTCGTCCTGGCCGTCATGGCGTCACCGTACGACATGCCGAACCGTCGGTTGTTGCGAGAAGATAACGAAACCTACCGCGCCACAGGCAACCCATGCACGATGGTGACATCCAGCGGCTTTCGACGTGGAGGTGCCGACGTGGCGGAGACAGCAGAGGTACGGCGCGAGGCGGCGGTCGAGGCCGCGCTCGGCAAGCTCGGCCTGGACGCCAAGACACGGCTGCTGGCCGGCCAGGACATGTGGAGCCTGCCCGCGCTGCCGGAGGCCGGGCTGGCCTCACTGGTCATGTCCGACGGCCCGGTCGGCGTCCGCGGAGTGCACTGGAGCGCCGACGACCCGTCCGTCGCCCTGCCCTCACCGACCGCCCTCGCCGCCACCTGGGACCCCGGCCTCGCGCACCGGGCCGGCGTGCTGCTGGCCCAGGAGGCCCGCCGCAAGGGCGTCCACGTCCTGCTCGCCCCCACGGTCAACCTGCACCGCTCCCCGCTCGGCGGCCGGCACTTCGAGGCCTACAGCGAGGACCCCTACCTCACCGGCCGGATCGGCACCGAGTACGTGCGCGGGGTCCAGTCCGGCGGTGTCGGCACCACCGTCAAGCACTTCGTCGCCAACGACGCCGAGACCGACCGTCTCACCGTGAACAACCTCGTCGGCGAACGCGCCCTGCGCGAGCTGTACCTGGCCCCCTTCGAGGCGATCGTCGGCAACGCCCACCCCTGGGGCATCATGACCGCCTACAACTCCGTCAACGGCCCGACCATGACCGAGCACCACCACCTGGTCAACGAGGTCCTGCGCGGCGAGTGGGGCTTCGACGGCGCCAACGTCTCCGACTGGACCGCCGCCCGCTCCACCACCGGCGCCCTCACCGGCGGCCTCGACATCGCCATGCCCGGCCCCGGCACCGTCTTCGGCGAGGCCCTCGCCCGGGCCGTGCGCGCCGGCGAGGCCGACGAGGCCCTGGTGGACGAGGCCGTCCGCCGCGTGCTGCGCCTCGCCGCCCGGGTCGGCGTCCTCGCTGGCGCCGAACCGGTCGTCACCGACCCGCCCGCCCCCGTCGACGGCGGGGCGCTCGCCCGCGAGATCGCCCGCCGCTCCTTCGTCCTCGTCCGCAACGAGAACGGCGCCCTGCCGCTGAGGCCCGGCCGGGTCGCGCTGATCGGCGCCGCCGCCCGCGACGCCCGCGTCCTCGGCGGCGGTTCCGCCACCGTCTTCCCCGCCCGGGTCGTCTCCCCGCTCGACGGCCTCACCGCCGCCCTCCCCGACGGGGTCCTCACCTACACCCTCGGCGCCGACCCGAACACCGAACTCCCCATCGCGGACAGGGGCTTCGAGCTGCGCGCCGTCTGCCGCGACAGGGCCGGCCAGGTCCTCGGAGCGCGCTCGGCGCCCAGCGGTCAACTCCAGTGGATGGGGGCGGACCTCCCCGAGGGCGTCACCCACGAGAACCTGCACACCGTCGACTTGACCGGCACCTTCACCCCGCGCGAGAGCGGCACGCACACCTTCGGCATCAAGGGCCTCGGCCCCTTCCGGCTGACCGTGGCGGGCACCACCTACTACGACGGCGTCCAGAGCCCCGCCGGCGACGACCCGTTCCTGACCTTCTTCGGCCCGCCGGTGCCCCACGCCCAGGTCGAACTCACCGCGGGCGAACCGGTCGAGGTCTCCCTCACCTACACGGTCCCGCCGCTCGACGACCACCCCATGCGGGTCATCGGCTTCACCCTCGCCCACCAGGACCCGCAGCGCGACGCCGACGAGCGGATCGCCGAGGCCGCCGCGGCCGCCCGGGCCGCCGACACGGCCGTCGTCGTGGTCGCCACCACCGACCGCGTGGAGTCCGAGGGCTTCGACCGCACCGACCTGCGCCTGCCCGGCCGTCAGGACGACCTGGTCCGCGCCGTCGCCGCCGCCAACCCCAACACCGTCGTGGTCGTCAACTCCGGCTCCCCGGTCGAGCTGCCGTGGCGCGACGACGTCGCCGCCGTGCTCCTGTCCTGGTTCCCCGGCCAGGAAGGCGGCGCGGCCCTCGCGGACGTCCTCACCGGCGCCCACGAGCCCGGCGGCCGCCTCCCCACCACCTGGGGCAGCCTCGCCGACGCCCCGGTCACCCAGGTCGTCCCGGACAAGGGGGAACTCTCCTACGACGAGGGCGTCTTCATCGGCTACCGCGCCTGGGACAAGCACGGCCGCAGCCCCGCCTACCCCTTCGGCCACGGCCTCGGCTACACCGACTGGACCTACGACGCCGTCGAGGTGGCGGAGGCAGCCGGGACGATCACCGCGAAGGTCCGCCTCCGCAACACCGGCGACCGCCCCGGCCGCGAGGTCGTCCAGCTCTACCTCGCCCCGGCCGACCCCGACCCCACCCGCCCGGCCCGCTGGCTGGCCGGCTTCGCGAGCGTCGGTGCCGCACCGGGCGCAAGCACCGAGGCGACGGTCGAACTGCCGCGCCGCGCTTTCGAGATCTGGGACGAAGCGACCGGCTCGTGGTCGCTTGTGAAGGGTTCGTACGAGATCCAGGTCGGACGCTCGATCACGGACCGCAGGATCACCGCGACGATTAACGTCTGATCCGGGACAAGTTCCCCCACCAGCGGCCCCGGTCCGGGACCTGACCTCCGGACCGGGGCACCAGGTCGGTCGCGAGCCCCCTCAGCGGGTGCCGAACCCGTACACCGTCTCCGAGCGGAACACCCCGCCCGGCCGCAGCACCGTCGCCGGGAAATCCGGCCGGTTCGGCGAGTCGGGGAAGTGCTGGGTCTCCAGCGCGATGCCGTCACCGGGCGCGAAGGGCTCGCCCAGGTGGTCGGCGGTGTACAGCTGGAGGCCCGGCTCGGTGGTCGCCACCGTCAGCACCCGCCCGGACGCCGGGTCGTGCAGCTCGGCGACCTCCACCGCGGTGTCCGTCACACCCTTGTCGAGCACGAAGTTGTGGTCGTAGCCGGAGCCGGTCTTGCGGGCCTCGCGGAAGTCGAAGCGTGTCCCGGCCACCTCCTCCGGAGCGCCGGCGGGAATCAGGTCCGCGTCCACCGGCGTGTACCGCGAGGCGGCCAGCCGCAGCTCATGACCGCCCGCGTCACCGGAACCGGCCAGGTTGAAGTAGCTGTGGTTGGTCAGGTTCACCACGGTCGGCGCGTCCGTCACCGCCTCGTACGCGATCCGCAGCGCACCACTCGTGTCGAGCGTGTACGTCGCCGAGACCTCAAGACGCCCCGGGAAGCCCTCCTCGCCGTGCGGGCTGATCCGCGTCAGCCGCACCCCGTGCTCCACGGGCTCCGTGTCCCACACGCGCTGGTCGAAGCCGCGGACTCCGCCGTGCAGCGAGTTCGGCCCGTTGTTCGGCTCCAGCGCGTACGTCCGGCCGTCCAGGGTGAACCGGCCGCCGGCGATCCGGTTGGCGTAGCGCCCGACCAGGGCGCCGAAGTACGGCTCCGGGTGGGCCAGGTAGCCATCGAAGTCCGGGAACCCCAGCACCACGTCGCCGACCCGGCCCTCCCGGTCCGGCACCTCCACGGACTGCACGATCCCGCCGTACGACAGGACACGCACCCGTACACCGGCCCGCTCCAGGGTCCAGCGGTGCACCGGAGTCCCGTCGGAAAGTGTCCCGAAGAGTTCGTTCATGTGCGGAACTCTAAGTCAGAGGCCGGGTCAGGGCCTCTTCGCGGTGACGGTGCGGTATGCGATCTCCGCCAGCCGGGCCTGTCCGTTCACGCTGGGGTGGAAGTAGTCCCAGCGGCTCAACTGGGCGATGCCGAAGCGGTAGTCGTACACCGCGCCCCCGTCGTAGCGGCAGCGCTTGTCCTCGGCGCAGACGTCCTTCAGCACCTCGTTGTAGTCCTCCACCCGCTGCCGCACCGTGTTCCGCCGCAGGGTGGCCGCCGGGTCCAGGGCGTCCGGGTCGCCCAGCATCGACGGGCAGATGCCGAGCTTCCACACCTGCTTGCTCATCGGGCTGGTGCGGCCCTGCGACCAGAGCCGCTTCAGGTTCGGCACGCTCGCCACGAACACCTGCGCCTTCGGCAGGGCCTTGCGCAGCGAGCGCAGGGAGTCCTCGAAGTCGGCGCGGAAGGCCGAGACCGGAGTCATCTCCGCGGGCGTCGGCCGGCAGGCGTCGTTCGCCCCGACCATCACCGTCACCAACTGCGGCCTGCGCCCCACCGCCCGGGCCATCTGCCCGGGCAGATCGGCCATCCGGGCCCCGCTCACGGCGTAGTTCCAGCTCCGCTCAGCTGCCCCGGTCCTTCCCAGCAGCCGCACCGCGAGCGAGTCCACCTCGGGACTGCCACCGGTCGCCCAGGACGCCTCCGGACAGTCCGACAGCACGTCACAGGCGTCGAACCCGCGCGTGATGGAGTCACCGACGGCCGCGACGGAACCCGGGCTGCGGTCCCACAAGGACGGGGGCTTCACAGACGGCTTCGCGGACTCGGACGGGGCGGCGGCATCGCCCCCCACGGCGTCACACCCGGTGACTCCCAGCACGCCCGCCGCGACGACGGCCAGAACGCCCCGTGTACGGCGGCCTCGCTTCCGCATCCCTGGTCCATCCCCTCGCCACGCCGTGTCTGTCTCCCCAACCCATGACAACGCACGAGGGTTCCCGACCGGTCAGGTGCAACGGCTCACACCCGTACAAGCGTCCCCCTGGGTGAATGGCAGGCGTTTCCCGGCACCTGGACCGACCGTACGTCACACTCCTTGCGTCACCGCACGGTAGCCTCGCCATCAACGTGACCCGCCCGGTCACAGCCGTTCCGCCCGTTTGCGTCATGTCCCGCTCTGCCCGGAGGTTCCGGTGACGACACGTGGAGTTCTGTACGTGCACTCCGCGCCGCGCGCGCTGTGCCCGCACGTCGAGTGGGCCGTCGCCGGGGTGCTCGGCACACGCGTCAGCCTGGACTGGATCCGTCAGCCGGCCGCCCCGGGCACCTGGCGCTCGGAGTTCTCCTGGCAGGGCCAGGCGGGCACGGCCTCCAAGCTGGCTTCGGCGCTCCGCGGCTGGCACCTGCTGCGCTTCGAGGTCACCGCGGAACCCTGCGCCACCGCGGAGGGCGAGCGCTACAGCTGCACCCCCGACCTGGGCATCTACCACGCCGTCACCGGCATCCACGGCGACATCCTCATCCCCGAGGACCGGCTCAGAGCAGCCCTGCAGCGCAGCCGACAGGGGGAGACCGACCTGGAGGCCGAACTCAACAAGCTGCTGGGCAAGCCCTGGGACGACGAACTGGAACCCTTCCGCTACGCCGGCGAAGGCGCCCCGGTCCGCTGGTTGCACCAGGTGGTGTAGACGGACTTGAGGTGGCGCACCGTAAGGGGCGCGGGGCTGTTCCGATGTGCGGCTCCGCCGCGTGGGCGCGGACAACCCCCACCGGCCCGCACACGGCTCACAACGCGACACGAAACGGCGAATGGCCCGAACCCCGCTTGGGGTCCGGGCCATTGAAGCGCTCAGAGATCAAACCGTCCGGAACGCCAGCACCACGTTGTGCCCACCGAACCCGAACGAGTCGTTCAGCGCGGCGATGCGGCCCTCGACGGGCAGCTTCCGGGCCTCACCCCGCACGACATCGGCATGCGCCTCGGCCTCGGGGTCGAGGTTCTCCACGTTGATCGTCGGCGGAGCCACCCGGTGGTACAGCGCGAGCACGGTCGCAACCGTCTCGACACCACCGGCACCACCCAGCAGATGCCCGGTCATCGACTTCGTCGCGGACACCGCGAAGTGGTCCGCGTCGTCGCCGAACACCTTCCGCAGCGCCTTCAGCTCGGCGATGTCCCCGGCCGGCGTCGACGTCGCGTGCGCGTTGACGTGCACGATCTCCGCCGGGTCCAGGTCGTTGCGGTCGAGCAGGTTCTGGAGGGCGTGCGAGATGCCCCGCCCCTCCGGCTCCGGCTGCACGATGTCGTGCGCGTCGGCGGAGATGCCCTGCCCGACCGCCTCCGCGTACACCCGGGCACCGCGCTTGGCGGCGTGCTCGGCGGACTCCAGGACCACGACACCGGCGCCCTCACCGAGGACGAAACCGTCGCGGGCGGTGTCGTAGGGACGCGAGGCGCCCTGCGGGTCGTCGTTGTTCTTGGACATCGCCATCATGTTGCCGAACGCGGCGATGGGCAGCGGGTGGATCGCCGCTTCCGTGCCACCCGCGACGACGACGTCGGCACGGCCGGTGCGGATCATCTCGATGGCGTAGCCGATGGCCTCGGCGCCCGAGGCGCAGGCGGAGACCGGCGTGTGCACGCCCGCCCGGGCGCCCACGGCCAGGCCCACGTTGGCCGAGGGGCTGTTGGGCATCAGCATGGGCACGGTGTGCGGGGAGACGCGGCGGACGCCCTTCTCCTTCAGCACGTCGTACTGGTCGAGCAGCGTCGTCACGCCGCCGATACCGGAGGCGATGACCGCGCCGAGCCGGTCGGGGTCGATGTTCGGGTCCTCGCCGGCCTTCGCCTCGAAACCGGCGTCGGCCCAGGCCTCCTTGGCCGCGACCAGCGCGAACTGCGCCGAGCGGTCCAGGCGGCGGGCCTGCGGCCGCGGGATGACCTCGGTCGGCTCCACGGCCACCGGGGCCGCGATCTTGACGGCCTGGTCGGCCGCCCACTCCTGCTCCAGGGGCTTGACGCCGGAACGTCCGGCGATCAGGCCCTCCCAGGTAGAGGCTGCGTCGCCACCCAGCGGTGTGGTTGCGCCGATACCGGTGACGACCACGGTGCGATTGGTCGAGCTCACGGGAATTCTTTCTCCAACGGATCCGAGGATTAAGCGGCGCCACCGCCGGGTGGCGGGGCAGTAAGCCCGAGGGCCTGATCGGTCGATCAGCCCTGGTGCTTGAGGATGTAGTCGGTCGCGTCACCGACGGTCTTGAGGTTCTTGACGTCCTCGTCGGGGATCTTGACGTCGAAACGCTCTTCAGCGGCGACGACGACCTCGACCATGGACAGCGAGTCGACGTCCAGGTCGTCGGTGAAGGACTTGTCCAGCTGGACGTCCTCAACCGGGATGCCGGCGATCTCGTTCACGATCTCGGCGAGACCGGCGACGATCTCTTCCTGAGTGGCGGCCATGTCGGCGCTCCTTCGTAGATATTCAGAGGGTGTGGCAGGTGTTTCCGCCCGCACCGGATTGCATGATCCGGCACGGAGTGCCTAGGGGAGGGTAACGACAGTCGCGGCGTAGACGAGACCCGCCCCGAAGCCGATGACGAGCGCGGTGTCGCCGCTCTTCGCCTCTCCGGTCGCCAGGAGCCGCTCCATCGCGAGCGGGATCGAGGCGGCCGAGGTGTTGCCGGTGGTGCGGATGTCACGGGCGACCGTGACGTGCTCCGGCAGTTTCAGGGTCTTCACCATCGAGTCGATGATCCGCACGTTGGCCTGGTGCGGGATGAAGACGTCCAGGTCGTCCACGCTGATCCCGGCCGCGTCCAGCGCCTGCTGGGCGACCTTCGCCATCTCGAACACGGCCCAGCGGAACACCGCCTGGCCTTCCTGGGTGATCGCGGGGAACTTCTCGACCGTCCCGTCGCGGTAGTCCGTCCACGGCACCGTCTGCTTGATGGTCTCGGACTTGTCGCCCTCCGAGCCCCACACGGTCGGGCCGATCGCCGGCTCCTTCGCCGGGCCGACCACCACCGCGCCGGCGCCGTCGCCGAACAGGAAGGCCGTCGCGCGGTCCTCCAGGTCGGTCAGGTCGCTCAGCCGCTCGACACCGATCACCAGGACGTACTCCGCCGAGCCCTCGACGACCATGCCCTTGGCGAGCGTGAGGCCGTAGCCGAAGCCGGCGCAGCCCGCCGAGATGTCGAACGCGGCGGCCTTGGCGGTGCCCAGCTTGTCGGCGATCTCGGTGGCGACGGCCGGGGTCTGCTTGAAGTGCGAGACCGTCGAGACGATCACGCCGCCGATCTGCTCGGCGGAGATGCCCGCGTCGGCGATGGCCTTGCCGGACGCCTCCAGCGACATCGCGGCGACGGTCTCCTCGTCGGAGGCCCAGTGCCGCGTCTCGATGCCGGAGCGCGAGCGGATCCACTCGTCGGACGAGTCGATCGTCTCCAGGATCACCTCGTTCGGCACGACCCGGGTCGGGCGGTACCCGCCGACGCCGAGGATGCGCGCGTACGGGGCGCCCTTGCTGGGCTTGATCTTCGCCATGCTCTCGGGCTCCTTCTCAGGCACTCTGCCCGGCGATGAGCTCGCGGGCCGCGTCGAGGTCGGCGGGGGACTTCAGGGCCAGCGTCTTCACACCGGGCAGGGCCCGCTTGGCGAGGCCGGTGAGGGTGCCGCCCGGGCACAGCTCGATCAGGGCCGTGACGCCGAGGCCCTTGAAGGTCTCCATGCACAGGTCCCAGCGGACGGGGTTGGCCACCTGGCCGACCAGACGTTCCAGCGCCTCGGTGCCGGCGGCGACGGCCTGCCCGTCCTTGTTGGAGACGTAGGGGAGCTTCGGGTCGCCGGGCGCCAGGGCCTCGGCGGCCTTCGCCAGCGTCTCGACCGCGGGGGCCATGTGGTGCGTGTGGAACGCGCCGGCGACCTTCAGAGCGACGACCTTGCGCACGCCCTCGGGCTTGTCCGCCTCCAGCGCGGCGAGCTGCTCCTTGGTGCCGGCGGCGACGATCTGGCCCGCGCCGTTGATGTTCGCCGGCGTCAGGCCCAGCTTCTCCAGGTGCGGAACCGTCACGGCGGGGTCGCCGCCCAGCAGTGCGGCCATGCCCGTCTCGGTGACGGCGGCGGCCTCGGCCATGGCGAGCCCGCGGGTGCGGACCAGGCGGAGGGCCTCCTCGTGCGGGAGCACGCCGGCGAGCGATGCGGCGGTGAACTCGCCGACGCTGTGCCCGGCGACGGCGCCGACCTTCCCGGCCAGGTCGGCAGGGTCGTCGAAGAGCAGTTGCGCGGACGCCAGTCCGGCCGCGACCAGCAGCGGCTGCGCCACCGCGGTGTCGCGGATCTCCTCCGCGTCGGCCTCGGTGCCGTAACGGATCAGGTCGATCCCCGCGGCGTCGGACCATGCCTCAAGGGCACCGCGGACACCGGGGAGGTCGAGCCATTCAGTCAGGAAGCCGGGCGTCTGAGCGCCCTGGCCGGGAGCGACGAGTACGAGCACTCTCACACTCTCTCTTGGGGACGGGCACGGCCGCCCGTGGGGACAAGGACGAAGAACACGGGGGGGTTTTGTCGGGCCCCGACAAAACCCTAGGGCTGGAGATCTCCATCGACCAGACGCCCCAGGATCAACGCGATCCGCAGTGTGAACGCAGAGCGTACATCGGAGGGTGACCAACCGGTGACGTCTGTCACACGTCGAAGCCGGTAGCGGACGGTGTTGGGATGGACGAACAGCATCCGGGCGGCGCCCTCCAGACTGCTCGCCTGTTCGAGATAGACGCTGAGGGTTTCCAGGAGCGCGGCCCCGGCCTCCTCCAGCGGTCTGTAGATCTCCTCCACCAGCTGCTCACGTGCCGAGGGGTCACCGGCCATCGCCCGCTCCGGGAGCAGGTCGTCGGCCAGGACCGGGCGCGGGGCGTCCTGCCAGGCGGAACACGCCTTCAGCCCTGCCGCCGCGGCCTGCGCGGACCGGGTCGCGGCCTGTAGGTCGGGTACCACCGGCCCCGCCACGACCGGTCCGGCGGCGAACGGGCCGATGAGCGACTTGGCGACGGCCAGCGGGTTGTCGCTGCCGCCCGCGATGACGACCAGCCGGTCGCCGAGCACACCGGTGAGCACCTGGAGCTTGGCGTGCCGGGCCGCGCGCCGTATGGCCTCGACGGTCAGTTCACTGTCCCCGTCGGGCGCCGTCCCGAGCACCACGCACACGTGCTCCGGCGAGTTCCACCCGAGGGCGGCGGCCCGTGACACGGCCCCCTCGTCGGCCTCCCCGCTGAGCACGGCGTTCACGACCAGGGACTCAAGGCGGGCGTCCCAGGCACCCCGCGCCTCGGCGGCCTGCGCGTACACCTGGGCCGTCGCGAAGGCGATCTCCCGGGCGTAGACGAGCAGCGCCTCGCGCAGCACCCGCTCGTCGCCGGGGGCCGCGACCTCGTCGATCGCGCTCTCCATGACCTCGATGGTGGTGCGCACCATCTCCACGGTCTGGCGCAGCGTGATCGCCCGGGTCAGCTCGCGCGGCGCGGTGCCGAACACGTCGGTGGAGATGGCCTGCGGGGCGTCGGGACAGCGGAACCACTCGGTGAACGCGGCGATGCCCGCCTGTGCGACCAGACCGATCCAGGAACGGTTCTCCGGGGGCATGGCCCGGTACCAGGGCAGCGTCTCGTCCATCCGCGCGATGGCCTGCGCGGCGAGCGACCCGGACGACTTCTCCAGCCGCTTCAGCGTCGCGGCATGCGGATGGACGTCGTGGGCTGCGGCTTCGTTCTTACCGGTTTCGGGTTCGGGCACGGGACAAGACTGCCTTATCCGGACGGGAAGGTGGGCCGCCGGGTCTACGGTGGACTCGTGATGGACGTGAGGCGCGCGGGTGAGCGCTACCCCGGAGGGGACCCGGCCGCAGGGATCGAGAGCCGGCACGCCTTCTCCTTCGGGTCCCACTACGACCCGGACAACCTCCGTTTCGGCGCGGTGCTCGCGTGCAACGAGGAGCGACTGGCGCCCGGGGCGGGGTTCGACGAGCACCCGCACAGCCACACCGAGATCGTGACCTGGGTGGTGGAGGGCGAGCTGACCCACCGGGACTCCACCGGGCGCGAGTCGGTCGTGCGGCACGGCGACGTGCAGCGGCTCAGTTCGGCCGGCGGCGTACGGCACGTGGAGCGCAACGACGGCCCCGAGCCCCTGACCTTCCTCCAGATGTGGCTGGCCCCGCTGCGGCCCGGCGGCGACCCGTCCTACGAGGTCGTCCGCGGCATCGCCGACTCGACGCCCTACGCCGTCCCGGAGGCGGGCGCGATGCTGCACGTACGGCGGCTGGGGGCGGGGGAGCGGACCGCCGTGCCGGACGGGGCGTACGCGTACGTGCACGTCGTCCGCGGTGAGGTCCGCCTGGACGGCGAGGTGCTGGGCGCCGGAGACGCGGCCCGGATCACGGACGCCAAGGGCCTGGAGGCCGCGTCCGTGACCGGGGCGGAGCTGCTGATCTGGGAGATGAACGCGGCCTAGAGATCGGCCAGTACCGCGTCCGTGAACGCCGGCCACGCCTCGGTCGCCCACGGCCCGAACGCCCGTTCCGCCAGCGCCACGCAGGCCGCACCCGCGTCCGGGTCGATCCACAGGAACGTACCCGACTGCCCGAAATGCCCGAACGTGCGCGGCGAGGACGACGAGCCCGTCCAGTGCGGCGACTTGGAGTCCCGGATCTCGAAGCCGAGCCCCCAGTCGTTGGGGTTCTGGTGGCCGTACCCCGGCAGGACGCCCTTGGTGCCCGGGTAGTGCACGGTCATCGCCTCGGCGACCGTACGCGGATCCAGCAGCCGCGGAGCCTGCACCTCGGCGGCGAACCGCAGCAGGTCCTCGACCGTCGACACCCCGTCCTTGGCCGGGGAGCCCTCCAGTGCCGTCGAGGTCATGCCCAACGGCTCCAGCACGGCCTGCCGCAGGTACTCCCCGAACGGGATGTCGGTGGCCTTGGCGACATGGTCGCCCAGCTGCTCGAAGCCGGCGTTGGAGTACAGCCGCCGCTCCCCGGGCGGGGCCGTGACCCTGTGCTCGTCGAACGCGAGGCCCGAGGTGTGTGCGAGCAGGTGCCGGACCGTCGACCCGGGGGGACCCGCGGGCTCGTCGAACTCGACGGCCCCCTCCTCGTACGCGACGAGCACCGCGTAGGCGGCCAGCGGCTTGGTCACCGACGCGAGCGGGAACCGCTGGCCGGCCGGGCCGTGTGTGCCGAGGACGGTGCCGTCCGCTCGGACGACACCCGCCGCAGCGGTGGGAACCGGCCAGTTCTCGATCAGGGCGAGGCTCTTCAGCGACATGCGTTCGAGCCTATGCGCTCAGAGCGTGAGTTCCGGCAAGGGGTCGGGCTTGGGCCGGAATCCGAGGGAGACGTACAGCGGCTGGGCCTCCGGCGAGGCGGTGAGCTGCACGCGCCGGGCACCGCGCTCACGGAACCAGGCGAGCAGTGTCGTCATACAGGCGCGCGCGTACCCTCCCCCAAGCTCTCGACCTCGCTCGAGCAGGGGGACCCCCATCGCCGCGCGGCGGGGTCGGTGGCGACGCTGAACACGAAGCCCACCATGCCGTGCGGGTCGCCCGGCTTGCCGATGCGGTAGTCGATCGTCCCGGCCACCAGCGAGGCCAGCGCCCCCGGCCGCTCGGGATGGTCGACGACGAACGCGGCGAAGTCCCCGTCCGGTTCGCCGAGTCGGGCCCTGAGGGTGGGGAGGGACTCCCCGTGCCAGGCGACGGAGGGATCGGAGGCGAACACCGCGTCGATCATGACCTGGCGCAGGCGCAGGCGCAGGCGCAGGCGCAGGCGCAGGACTTCCTCGGCGTCGGCGGGCAGGGCGCGGCGTACAACACTCATGAGTCCGTACGTCAACCAACCGGATCAAGAAGCGTCCTGCCGATTTCTTACCGTCGGCGCTTGCTTGGAGCGCACTCCAAGGTTCTAGCGTTGGGGCCATGACGGTGATGGAGACCACGGGAGCCAGGACCGACACCTGCGCAGGTCCGCCGCAGCAGAACCGGCGCCCGGACGGCGACGACCACTACACGATCAGCGAGGTCGTCGCCTTCACCGGCCTGACGGCACACACCCTGCGCTGGTACGAGCGCATCGGCCTGATGCCGCACATCGACCGGTCCCACACCGGCCAGCGCCGCTACACCAACCGCGACCTCGACTGGCTGGACCTCGTCGGCAAGCTCCGCCTGACGGGCATGCCCGTCGCGGACATGGTCCGGTACGCGGAACTGGTGCGCGAGGGCGACCACACCTACGGCGAGCGCTTCGACCTGCTGAAGACGACCCGCGAGGACGTCCTGGCCAGGATCGACGAACTCCGGGGCACGCTCGCCGTGCTCGACCGGAAGATCAGTTTCTACGCGGACGCCGGGCAGGCCCTGGCGTCGGAGAGGTCCCGATGACGGACGGCAGGATCACGACGGCGAAGCTCGGCGACAACGGCCCCGAGGTGGGTGTCCAGGGCCTCGGCTGCATGGGCATGAGCTTTGCCTACGGCCCCTCGGACGAGGACACCTCCCGCGCCACCCTGGAGCGGGCCCTCGAACTGGGCGTCACCCTCTACGACACGGCCGACGCGTACGGGGCCGGCGAGAACGAGCGGTTCCTGTCGCCGTTCTTCAAGGCCCACCGCGACGAGGTCGTCATCGCGACCAAGTTCGCCCTGTCCATACCCCCGGACGACCCCACCCGCCGGGTCATCCGCAACGACCCGCCCTACATCCGCGAGGCCGTCGAGGCGAGCCTGAAGCGCCTGGACGTCGACGTCATCGACCTCTACTACATGCACCGGCGCGATGTGAACGTGCCGATCGAGGAGAGCGTCGGCACGATGGCCGACCTGGTCCGCGAGGGCAAGGTCAAGCACCTCGGCCTGAGCGAGGTCACGGCGGGCGAACTGCGGGCCGCGCACGCCGTCCACCCCATCGCCGCCGTGCAGTCGGAGTGGTCGCTGTTCAGCCGGGACATCGAGACGCACGTCGTCCCCGCGGCCCGTGAGCTGGGTGTGGCCCTCGTCGCGTACTCGCCCCTCGGCCGGGGCTTCCTCACCGGCTCCTTCACCGACGCCGAGCAGGACCTGAGCGACGGTGACTTCCGCCGCCGGCAGCCCCGCTTCACGGGCGACAACGCCATGGCGAACGCGACCCTGCTGGAGCTGATCCGCTCGGTGGCCGAGGCCCATGACGCGACCATCGGTCAGATCGCCCTGGCCTGGGCCCAGCAGCAGGCGACGATCCACGGCCTCCAGGTCATCCCGATCCCGGGCACCCGCAAGCCCTCCCGGGTGGAGGAGAACACGGCGGCGACCGGCATCGTCCTGACCGACGAGCAACTGGAGCTGCTGGACGGCATAGCGGCCCAGGTGGCGGGCCCGCGGTATGCGGACATGGCGTTCACGTCGGCGGGCCGCGAGTAGAGGCCGGCAGGGGCGCGGGGAACTGCGCGACCGGCCACACACGACCCGCACCCGCCGGCGCGCAGCACCCCGCACACGCTAAAGCTCCGCCAGCAACTCCGCCTTTTTGACCGAAAACTCCTCATCCGTCACCAACCCGGCCTGATGCAGCTCACCCAGGTGACGAATGCGCTCGGCGATGTCGGCGGGGTCCCGCCGCGGCGCGGGCACGGCCGCCACCGGACTCGACGTCCGCACCGCCGCCAACACCGCGGCGGCGAACGGCAGCGACTCGTGCACGGGGCCGTACCCCAGTCCGAACACCACCGCCGCGGGATCCTGATCGGCCTGGGCCGCCGATGCTTCCGCATCCCGGCGCAGAAGCCGCAAATGCCCCTCGAAGACCTCCGGCGACCGCCACTCCACCCCGTTCAGCTCCCCGACGGAGAAGCTCTGGTCGCCGGCCTTCCACTTCGCCGACGACGCTCCCGTCCAGAACCACCGGAAGTTCACGGTGCGTCCGTCGAAGCTCGCCTTCCCGTCGTACGCCTTGAAGGACAACGGTCCCTCGGGCGGCTTCACGAGGAACCGGTCCGCGGGTCCGGACTCGGTCAGCAGCGGACGCAGCTCGTCGGCGTAGTACTCGGCGAGCACCTCCCGCTCGGCGGGCAGCACCAGCCGGTAGGGATCGCCGCTCTCCTTCAGCTGCCCGGCGGCCGCCTCCATGAGCGGGTCCGCCCCGGGGCGCGGCTCGACGCGCAGCACGACCGTGCCGCGCTTCCCGCGGGTCAGGGTCACCCCGGCGATCGCCTCCAGGGGCACGCGGCGTTCCCCGAGGGCCTGGAACAGCTTGGGTGTTCGAATCCCCCGTTCGTAGCGGATGAGCACGGAGTCGGACTCGAACTCCCAGGCGGCATGAAATCCGGCCAGTACGTCACCCATGCGGCTCATCGTATGCGGCACGCGCTCCTCCGTCCCCCTCTCGAGCAGACCGCAATTCCTTCGCCTCTACGCGCGTCAGGCCGCCGCCGCGCCGGACAAACCGGTACGGCAGACGCCGTCTTCGTGCGCGCAGTGCACCGAGCGGTATGCGCCAACGCCGATCTCTGCGAAATTGAACAGACTTGCCGTCCCGGGCTCGAAGTAGCCCGCATGACCCTTCGCGCCGGCCGCCGACAGCACCCGCGCCCCGAACCCGGCGGACACCGGATCAGCTCCGTGGCCCAGCCCGCCGACCTTCAGGTAGGGCACGTCCTGGATCCAGTCGTCGGAGTCCCGCATCGCCCACACCCGGGCACTGGTGTGCAGCTGGGCCGCCTTCTCGACACGCATGCCCGGGCTGCCGGCCACCGCGATGTCGGCCACCCGGCCGGGCAGCTCGTGCGCCGCGACCCCGCACACCACGGAGCCGTAGCTGTGGCAGAAGAGCGAGACCGGCGACTTGCCCGGCAGGGCCCGCACGAGCGCGTTCAGCCGTACGGCACCCTCCTCGGCGCGCATCGCCGTGGCCGAGTCGATGCCGAGCCCGCTGGGTGCCGTGTAGTCGGCCCAGGCGATGACGGCCGTGCGGGTCGAGGGGCTCACCTGCCGCTCGGCCGCGTACAGGGACGTGGCCATGCCGACGGGAGCCGCGTACTTGCGGTGCGTGCGCTGGAAGGTGAGCAGGTCGGTGTCGACACCGGGGACGACGACCGAGACCCGCTCCGCCTCGCGCAGGTCGCCGAAGACCTCCGCCACCCGGCCCGAGCCCTCCGGGTCGAAGGCCAGGATGTGCCGGCCCTTCTCCATGAGGTCCTCGTAACGGTGCATCCTGCGCCCGGCCTCGTGCTGCCCGGTCCGGGTGAGGCGCTTGTCGTGCATGCGTTCCCGCTCGACCTTGCGCGCCTTCGCGAGCGCGAGACGGTTGGCGCGGTAGCGCAGCTCGACCGGCGCGCCGTTCATGTTGCCCACCGCGAGCGAGTACTTGCGGACCAGGGTCGTACGGTCCTGCTCGGTGAGCGACGCGAAGAAGCGGGCCAGCCTCGGCGGCTCGGACTGCGGGTCCGGCAGCCGGTGTCCGGCGATCCGGCCGTGTTCCCAGGCGGAGAGCGAGGCTTGGAGCGGTGTGTCGCCCCGCTGGTTGCGCAGGGCCGTCCAGCCGGTGGTCGCCAGCATCACGAAAACGACGGCCAGAGCGAGCAGTGCGCGCCAGACGTTCAGTTGCGGGGAGGTGTCGAAGGAAGTCACTGAAAGGACACACTAGGAGAACGAGAGGGTCTCGCGTTAACCAAGTGACCGGGATCACGTTTCGGTGTATGGGCTAAGGGGACTGCCCCGCACGCCAGTTCCCGGCCAGTGCGGGACCCACCTGATCCAGGTATGTCGTGGTGAGTTCGCGCATGCCGTCCAGGGTGAGGTCACCCCCGGTGGACCACAGGCGCTCGGTGACACGAATCACCCCGCCGAAGAGGGCGACGACGATCCGCGGCCGGGGGTCCGCGTCCACGTCGAGACCCTCGCGCTCGGCGATGATGCCCGCGAGCTGCTCCTCCAGCTCCGCCGACCGCCGCAGATGGGCGGCGAGCAGCGCGGGCGACGACTCGATCACCCGGTAGACGCGCAGGTGGAGCTCGATCGGCACGAGTTCCACCACGGCCTCGTTGATCGCGTCCCAGCTCTCCAGCACCGCCCGGCGCAGCGCCTCCAGTGGCGCCTCGTCCGGCGGGCGGGTACGCAGGGCCTCCACGACGAGCGTCTCCGCGAGGCGCGGCACGAAGAACGCCGTCTCCTCCTTGCCGGCGAAGTAGCGGAAGAAGGTGCGCTGCGAGACGTCCACGGCGGCGGCGATGTCGTCGACGGTCGTCTCCTCGTACCCGCGCGTGGTGAAGAGTTCCAGCGCGGCCCGCAGCAGTGCGTCCCGGGTGCGCCGCTTCTTGCGTTCGCGCAGGTTCAAGGCCGGCCTCTCGTCTGAAGTGTCTGCCCAGTCCAGGCTATGGGGGGATGTCGTGTCAGTTACCGACTAGTGAATCCGTTTGTCAATTGTCAGTGGCTGTCATTAGCCTCGGAGAATGACTAGTCAGACCACCATCGACACGACGGGACCGGGGGGCAAGGTACCGGCGACGCCGTCGGACGCGACGCCGGGCAAGGGGCTGCGAGGGCACCCCTGGCTCACCCTCATCACCGTCGCTGTGGGGGTCATGATGGTGGCCCTCGACGGCACCATCGTGGCCATAGCCAACCCGGCGATCGGCAAGGACCTGGGGGCCTCATGGTCGGATCTCCAGTGGATCACCAACGCCTACTTCCTCGCCCTCGCCGTGTCCCTGATCACCGCCGGCAAGCTCGGTGACCGGTTCGGTCACCGGCAGACCTTCCTCATCGGCGTGGCGGGCTTCGCCGCCTCCTCGGCTGCCATCGGGCTGTCCAAGGGCATCACGGCGGTCATCGTCTTCCGCGTCTTCCAGGGGCTCTTCGGCGCGCTGCTGATGCCGGCCGCGCTCGGCCTGCTGCGGGCCACCTTCCCGGCCGAGAAGCTGAACATGGCCATCGGCATCTGGGGCATGGTCATCGGCGCGTCCACCGCGGGCGGCCCGATCCTCGGCGGCGTGCTCGTCGAGCACGTCAACTGGCAGTCGGTGTTCTTCATCAACGTGCCGGTCGGCATCCTCGCCGTCGTCCTCGGCGTGCTGATCCTTCTCGACCACCGCGCCGAGAACGCCCCGCGCTCCTTCGATCTCCTCGGCATCGTCCTGCTGTCCGCCGCGATGTTCTGCCTCGTCTGGGCACTGATCAAGGCACCGGAGTGGGGCTGGGGCGATGTGCAGACCTGGGCGTTCATCGTCGCCTCGGTGGTCGGCTTCGGGCTCTTCGCCGTCTGGGAGACGAAGGTGAAGGAGCCGCTGATCCCGCTGGGGCTGTTCCGCTCCGTCCCGCTGTCGGCGGGTGTCGTCCTCATGGTCCTGATGGCCATCGCCTTCATGGGCGGTCTGTTCTTCGTGACGTTCTACCTCCAGAACGTGCACGGCATGAGCCCGATCGACGCCGGTCTGCACCTGCTGCCGCTCACCGGCATGATGATCGTCGGCTCCCCGCTCGCCGGCGTCATGATCACCAAGTTCGGTCCCCGCATCCCGCTGGCCGGCGGCATGGCGTGCACCGCGATCGCCATGTACGGCATGTCCACGCTGGACGCGCAGACGGGCAGCGGCGTCATGTCCGTCTGGTTCGCCCTGCTGGGCCTGGGCCTCGCGCCGGTCATGGTGGGCGCCACCGAAGTCATCGTCGGCAACGCCCCGATGGAGCTCTCGGGCGTCGCGGGCGGTCTCCAGCAGGCCGCCATGCAGATCGGCGGCAGCCTCGGTACGGCCGTGCTGGGCGCCGTCATGGCCTCCAAGGTCGACAACGAGTTCGCCGGCAACTGGGCGGACGCGGGGCTGCCGCCGCTCGACCCGGCCCAGTCCGAGCAGGCCTCGCTGGCCGTTCAGCAGGGCATCGCCCCGGTGCCCGAGGGCACCCCCGAGCAGGTCGCCGCGAAGATCGCCGAGGTCGCGCACACCACGTTCATCGACGGCATGAGCCTGGCCTCCCTGACCGCTGCGGGCGTGGCGGCCGTCGCCGTGTTCGTCGCGTTCCTCACCAAGCGCGGTGAGAACGCGGAGGCCGGTGCCGGCGCGGCGCACATCTGACGCTCCACGGCGGCTTGTTCGCCTATCCGGGTGAACAGCACCGCCGAACTCTCCCCTCCGGTACGCGCCGCAGGTCACAGTGGGTCAAGTCCTCCGCAGGGCATGGAGGGTGGACGCTGCGGCGCGCTGCCGGAGGGGGGCAGCGCGCAGGCAGCGGGATGAACGCGTGCCAACGGGGTACTCGCCATGTCGTACCCGAATCGAACCCCAACCGACCGAGGGTTTACGGGAGTTGATGATGGCGAGCTTCGGACACGGTACGCGCAGGCACCCCCGCTCACGTGGCCGGACGTGGTCACGGACCGGGACGGATCGCGCGACGCTCGGACTCATAGGAGTCATCTGCGCCGTTGCAGGCTTCTTCGTGCTGGGGATCGTCCTCGGTCCCGCCGCGATGGTCTGCGGCTGGCTCGCCATGGGCCGCGCCTGGTCGGGCTCGCGCCCCACCGCGGCCGTGGTCGCCCTGGTCCTGGGCGCCATCGACACGCTCCTGGCCATCATCTGGCTGTCCGGAGCGGCCACACCGGGCATGGGCATGTTCTGACCCGGGTGAGGAATGTGGGAAGAGCCCCCGGCCGTTCGGCCGGGGGCCCTCTCATTGCTCCGCCGGTGTGCCCTTGAGCGCGGCCAGCTCCCCCCGCAGCGCCCGCACCTCCTCCGTCAGCTCCCGGATCGCCTCGGTCTGCCGCTGTTCCTCGGCGTCGTCCTTGTCGAACCGTGCGATGAACCAGGCGGCGATGTTCGCCGTGACCACACCGAGCAGCGCGATCCCGGAGAGCATCAGCCCGACCGCCAGGATCCGCCCCAGGCCGGTGGTCGGTGCCATGTCCCCGTACCCCACGGTGGTCATCGTGGTGAACGCCCACCAGACCGCGTCCCCCAGGGTGTGGATGGAGGCACCGGGCTCGTCCCGTTCCACCTCCAGCACGGCCAGCGCACCGAAGACGAGCAGCCCCAGGCACGATCCCGCGACGTACGTGGTGACCCGTACCTGCGACGCCATCCGCGCCCGCTGCCCGGCGAGGAACAGCATCGACACCAGTTTCAGCAGCCGCAGCGGCTGGG
Source organism: Streptomyces sp. SID5643 (assembly GCF_009872555.1). Classification (NCBI taxonomy): domain Bacteria; kingdom Bacillati; phylum Actinomycetota; class Actinomycetes; order Kitasatosporales; family Streptomycetaceae; genus Streptomyces; species Streptomyces sp. SID5643. The sequence continues at coordinate 36,109 of NZ_WWIC01000022.1, read as the reverse complement.
CCAGCGGCAGCACCACGGCCAGCAGCGCCAGCGGATTGCCGCGCACGAACCGCAGCCGCTCCTCGGCCAGCCACAGGCGGACCAGATAGTCGGCGGCGAAAGCGGCCCACACCGCCCAGTTCGTGACGTGGCACGCGGTGAGCAGGTCCTGCGGAGCCCTCGGGGCCACGATCGGTATGGCGTAGGCGATCGCGAACAGCACGGCCAGCGCGAGCAGCGGGCCCTGGGTGCGCCGCTCCCAACGGGCCAGAGCAGTCGAGGCGGTCATCGGGAGCGTCATGGAAGCATGGTAGGAAACGCGTGGGGCGGCACCTCCAGGGTGCCGCCCCACGGAACCGCCCTCGGCGTCCTACGCGTCGCCGCCCGCCGCTCCCGGGTCGGCGGCCGACACGTCGAGCAGCTGGTAGCGGTCGATGGCCTGCTTGAGCACGGAGCGGTCGACCTTGCCCTCACGGGCCAGCTCGGTCAGCACGCCCACCACGATCGACTGCGCGTCGATGTGGAAGAACCGCCGGGCGGCGCCCCGCGTGTCGGCGAAGCCGAAGCCGTCCGCGCCGAGCGACTGGTACGTCTGCGGCACCCAGCGCGCGATCTGGTCCGGAACCGCCCGCATCCAGTCGGACACGGCCACGACCGGACCCTCCGCGCCCGCGAGCTTGCGCGTCACGTACGGCACCCGCTGCTCTTCCTCGGGGTGCAGCAGGTTGTGCGCCTCGCACGCCACGGCCTCGTTGCGCAGCTCGTTCCAGGAGGTCGCCGACCAGACGTCCGCCTTGACGTTCCAGTCCTCGGCCAGGATCTTCTGCGCCTCGATCGCCCAGGGCAGCGCGACGCCGGACGCCAGGACCTGCGCCGGGATCTCACCGGCCGTGCCCTCGCTGAACCGGTAGAGGCCCTTGAGGATGCCGTCGACGTCCACGTTCTCGGGCTCGGCGGGGTGCTGGATCGGCTCGTTGTAGACGGTCAGGTAGTAGAAGACGTCCTCGCCGTGCGGGTGCTCCTCGGAGGAGCCGTACATCCGGCGCAGGCCGTCCTTGACGATGTGGGCGATCTCGAAGCCGAACGCCGGGTCGTAGGCGACGCAGCCCGGGTTCGTGGAGGCCAGCAGCTGGGAGTGGCCGTCCGCGTGCTGGAGGCCCTCGCCGGTCAGGGTCGTACGGCCGGCGGTCGCGCCCAGGACGAATCCGCGCGCCAGCTGGTCGGCCATCTGCCAGAACTGGTCGCCGGTGCGCTGGAAACCGAACATCGAGTAGAAGACGTAGACCGGGATGAGCGGCTCGCCGTGGGTGGCGTAGGCCGAGCCGGCGGCGATGAGCGACGCCGTGCAGCCCGCCTCCGAGATGCCGTCGTGCAGCATCTGGCCGTTCGGCGCCTCCTTGTAGGCGAGCAGCAGGTCGCGGTCGACCGACTCGTACTGCTGGCCGAGCGGGTTGTAGATCTTCGCACTCGGGAAGAACGAGTCCATGCCGAAGGTGCGGTACTCGTCGGGCGCGATCAGCACGAACCGCTTGCCGATCTCCTTGTCCCGCATGAGGTCCTTCAGGAGCCGGACGAAGGCCATCGTCGTCGCGATGGACTGGTGGCCCGAGCCCTTCTTCACGGTCGCGTACGTCTTGTCCTCGGGCAGCGGCAGCGGCTTGGAGCGGACCACGCGCGTGGGGACGTACCCGCCGAGCCCCTTGCGGCGGTCGTGCATGTACTGGATCTCCTCCGAGTCCCGGCCCGGGTGGTAGTACGGCGGCACGCCGGACTCCAGCTCCTTGTCCGGGATCGGCAGGTGCAGACGGTCGCGGAAGCGCTTGAGGTCGTCGACCGTCAGCTTCTTCATCTGGTGCGTGGCGTTGCGGCCCTCGAAGTTCGGGCCGAGGGTCCAGCCCTTGATCGTCTTGGCGAGGATCACCGTCGGCTGGCCCTTGTGCTCCACGGCCGCCTTGTACGCCGCGAAGATCTTCTTGTGGTCGTGACCGCCGCGGCCCAAGTGCAGGATCTGGTCGTCGGTCATGCCCTCGACCATCGCGCGCAGGCGGTGGTCGTCGCCGAAGAAGTGGTCGCGGATGTACGCGCCGGTCTCCGTGGCGTACGTCTGGAACTGCCCGTCCGGCGTGGTGTTCATCCGGTTGACCAGCACGCCGTCGCGGTCCTGGGCGAGCAGCGGGTCCCAGCTGCGGTCCCAGACCAGCTTGATCACGTTCCAGCCGGCGCCGCGGAAGATCGACTCCAGCTCCTGGATGATCTTCCCGTTGCCGCGCACCGGGCCGTCGAGGCGCTGGAGGTTGCAGTTGACGACGAACGTGAGGTTGTCCAGGCCCTCGCGGGCGGCGATGGACAGCTGGCCCAGCGACTCCGGCTCGTCCATCTCCCCGTCGCCCAGGAACGCCCAGACGTGCGACTTGGAGGTGTCGGCGATCCCGCGCGCCTCCATGTAGCGGTTCATCCGCGCCTGGTAGATCGCGCCGATCGGGCCGAGGCCCATCGACACCGTCGGGAACTCCCAGAAGTCCGGCATCGACCGCGGGTGCGGGTACGACGACAGCGCGTACGGGGCCTTGGACTTCTCCTGGCGGAAGCCGTCCAGGTGCTGCTCGCTGAGCCGGTCCAGCAGGAAGGCGCGGGCGTAGATGCCCGGCGAGGCGTGGCCCTGGAAGAAGACCTGGTCGCCGCCGAGGCCGTCGTCCTTGCCGCGGAAGAAGTGGTTGAAGCCGACGTCGTAGAGGGAGGCGGAGGACGCGAACGTGGCGATGTGGCCGCCGACGCCGATGCCCGGGCGCTGGGCCCGGGAGACCATCACCGCGGCGTTCCACCGGGTGGCGTTGAGGACCTTGCGCTCGATGTCCTCGTTGCCCGGGAAGAACGGCTCGCTCTTGGTGGGGATGGTGTTGACGTAGTCCGTGCTGCGCATCTCCGGCACGGCCACGCGCTTCTCACGGGCCCGTTCGATCAGCCGCAGCATCAGGTAGCGGGCCCGCTCGCGGCCGCGCTCGTCGACGGCGGCGTCGAGGGAGTCGAGCCACTCCTGCGTCTCTTCGGGATCGAAGTCAGGAACCTGACTCGGAAGGCCGCCAATGATGATCGGGTTGCGATCGGATGCGGAAGCCACGCTGTTCCTTACCTGTCAGAGGGCCTGCGAGGGCCGCTGTTTCGCTGTCGTCGCCGGGGCGTCGTCGCTGGGGGGCGCGCCGCTGTCCATGGTCCACCTCAGGGCCGGGAAACGTCATCTCTACCGAGCGGTAACCCAGACGTGAGATCGACTCCGTGACGTATGGGGCGAATACCTTCGAGTCTCGTACCCACAGACGATTCCCAAACGCCCAAACGGGGCAGAAAGGTGTGGTGTGCGTCACCTCGGACCATGATGGTGTGCCAGGAGTTGCGGCGACACGGCCAGGATCGTCACCGTTTCGGCGGTCTGAACGGCCGGGTACTTGCGCGATCCGCCCCGCCCGTGTGGACTACGGCCAATGCTTCGCGCACGCGCGTGGCTGAGTTATTCCCAAGACATGATCAGGAGGCAACCCGTGAGCGCGACCGCGGACCACGCGGAGGAGCGGACGAACCCTGCCGCCAGGCTGGGGTTCCAGCCCGGGCAGGTGGTCCAGGAGATCGGCTACGACGACGACGTGGACCAGGAGCTCCGCAAGGCCATCGAGGGCATCATCGAGGCCGACCTGGTGGACGAGGACTACGACGACGTGGCCGATGCCGTTGTGCTGTGGTTCCGTGACGACGACGGCGACCTGACGGATGCGCTGGTGGATGCCACCACGTACATCGAAGAGGGCGGCGCGATCCTGCTCCTGACGCCGAAGACCGGCCGTTCGGGGTACGTGGAGCCGAGCGACATCTCGGAAGCCGCCACCACGGCGGGTCTGACGGCGTCCAAGAGCGTCAGCGTCGGCAAGGACTGGAGCGGCAGCCGGCTGGCCACGCCCAAGGCCGCCAAGTCCAAGCGGTAGTCGTACGGCGGGCGGGCCGGCGTTCGTCGGCCCGCCCATCGGCCTGCGCCGGTGCCTGCGTAGGGTGGTCCCACCCGAGAAGACCGAGAAGGGACACCCACGCGATGGCGATCCAGGTCGGCGAGAAGGCCCCCGACTTCGAGCTCAAGGACAACCACGGCGCGGCCGTGCGGCTGTCCGACTTCCGGGGCCGCAAGAACGTGGTGCTGCTCTTCTACCCCTTCGCCTTCACCGGGGTGTGCACCGGCGAGCTGTGCGAGCTGCGCGACAACCTGCCGCAGTTCTCCGACCGCGACACCGAGCTGCTCGCCGTCTCCAACGACTCCATCCACACCCTGCGCGTCTTCGCCGAGCAGGAGGGCCTGGAGTACCCGCTGCTGTCCGACTTCTGGCCACACGGCAACGTCTCGCGCGCCTACGGCGTCTTCGACGAGGACAAGGGCTGCGCCGTGCGCGGCACCTTCGTCATCGACAAGGAGGGCGTCGTGCGGTGGACCGTCGTCAACGGCCTGCCGGACGCGCGCGACCTGAACGACTACGTGAAGGCGCTCGACTCCCTGTGACCCGGTCGGGCGGCATGCGCCCGACACCCGCCGAATTCCAGGCTTCAGGGCCTGGGTGGGGCGGGAACCCGTCACTAGGATCGACTCGTTGACCCGACATCCGAGCACAACGGGGCATCCCGCCCCTGGACACCAATGGAGGACTCGTGGGAGTCAGCCTCAGCAAGGGCGGCAACGTATCGCTGACCAAGGAGGCGCCGGGCCTGACCGCGGTCATCATCGGTCTGGGGTGGGACGTCCGCACCACGACCGGCACGGACTTCGACCTGGACGCCAGCGCGCTGCTGCTGAACAACTCCGGCAAGGTCGGCAACGACCAGCACTTCATCTTCTTCAACAACCTCAAGACCCCGGACGGCTCCGTGGAGCACACCGGTGACAACCTCACCGGTGAGGGCGAGGGCGACGACGAGCAGATCAAGGTCAACCTCGCCACCGTCCCGGCCGACGTGGAAAAGATCGTCTTCCCGGTCTCGATCTACGACGCCGAGACCCGCCAGCAGTCCTTCGGCCAGGTGCGCAACGCGTTCATCCGCGTCGTGAACCAGGCGGGCGGCGCCGAGATCGCCCGGTACGACCTGAGCGAGGACGCCTCCACCGAGACCGCCATGGTCTTCGGTGAGCTCTACCGGCACGGCGCGGAGTGGAAGTTCCGCGCCATCGGCCAGGGCTACGCCTCGGGCCTGCGCGGCATTGCGCAGGACTTCGGCGTGAACGTCTGAACCATCACCGCGCGGGCCCTGGCGACAGGGCCCGGAGGTCTTCTTGTCCGGCGCCGCACGGTTTACGTGCGGCGCCGGACGTGCAGGACCACCTCAGTGACACCACCGGGCCTGTGGCCCCAAGGGGAGGGACAGCATCATGGGCGTCACGCTCGCCAAGGGGGGCAATGTCTCCCTGTCCAAGGCCGCGCCGAACCTCACTCAGGTGCTGGTCGGGCTCGGCTGGGACGCGCGCTCCACCACCGGAGCGCCCTTCGACCTCGACGCCAGCGCTCTGATGTGCAGCAGCGGGCGCGTGCTCGGGGACGAATGGTTCGTCTTCTACAACCAGCTCAAGAGCCCGGACGGCTCGGTCGAGCACACCGGCGACAACCTCACCGGCGAGGGCGACGGCGACGACGAGTCGCTCCTGATCGACCTGCCCAAGGTGCCGCCGCAGTGCGACAAGATCGTGTTTCCCGTCTCGATCCACATGGCCGACGAGCGCGGCCAGACCTTCGGCCAGGTCAGCAACGCCTTCATCCGCGTCGTCAACCAGGCCGACGGCCAGGAGCTCGCCCGCTACGACCTCAGCGAGGACGCCTCCACGGAAACCGCGATGATCTTCGGCGAGCTCTATCGCTATCAGGGCGAATGGAAGTTCAGGGCCGTGGGCCAGGGGTACGCGTCGGGGCTGCGGGGCATCGCACTGGACTTCGGGGTCAACGTCTCATAACGCGTTATGAGCAAAAACCGGGGCCCACTGGGGTGCTGAGGGGGGACGACTAGACTTCGGCTTCAAAGTTTCGTAAAGCCGGGTACGGCGCGGGGGAGCCCCGTACACACACGATTGGGTAGCCAGTGGTTCTGAAAACCTTCGGGTGGTCGTTCGCGGTCACCGCGCTCGGCCTGGTCGCAGCGGTCTTCTACGGAGGGTGGACCGCGTTCGGTGTCGTAGCGATCCTGTCCGTCCTCGAGATCTCGCTGTCCTTCGACAATGCGGTGGTCAACGCCGGGATCCTGAAGAAGATGAGTGCCTTCTGGCAGAAGATCTTCCTCACGATCGGCATCCTGATCGCCGTCTTCGGCATGCGGCTCGTCTTCCCGGTCGTGATCGTCGCGATCAGCGCCCAGCTCGGGCCGATCGAGGCCGTCGATCTCGCGCTCACCGACAAGGACCAGTACCAGCAGCTGGTCACCGACGCGCACCCGGCGATCGCCGCGTTCGGTGGCATGTTCCTGTTGATGATCTTCCTCGACTTCATCTTCGAGGACCGGGACATCAAGTGGCTCGGCTGGCTGGAGCGCCCGCTGGCCAAGCTCGGCAAGGTCGACATGCTGTCGGTCTGCATCGCGCTGATCGTCCTGCTGATCTCGGCGATGACCTTCGCGACCCACGCCCACCAGCACGGCGGCACCCACGTCGACAAGGCGGAGACCGTCCTGCTCTCCGGCATCGGCGGTCTGATCACCTACATGATCGTCGGCGGCCTCTCCGGCTACTTCGAGGACAAGCTCGAAGAGGAGGAGGAGCGTGAGCACGAGGCCGAGGAGAAGGCCGCGCGCGAGGGCAAGCCCAAGTCCGCGGTCGTCGTGGCCGGCAAGGCCGCGTTCTTCATGTTCCTCTACCTGGAGGTCCTGGACGCGTCCTTCTCCTTCGACGGCGTGATCGGCGCCTTCGCCATCACCAACGACATCGTGCTGATGGCCCTCGGCCTCGGCATCGGCGCCATGTACGTCCGGTCGCTGACGGTCTACCTGGTCCGCCAGGGCACCCTCGACGACTACGTCTACCTGGAGCACGGCGCGCACTACGCCATCGGCGCGCTCGCCGCGATCCTGCTCGTCACCATCCGGTACGAGATCAACGAGATCATCACCGGTCTCATCGGCGTCGTCCTGATCGGTGCCTCCTTCTGGTCCTCCGTACGCCGCAACCGCGCCATCGCGGCGGCCGAGGGGGACGCCGGCTCGGACTCGAAGACTGAGGTCCCGTCCGGGGTGTGACATCCCTCCAGGAGAGGAACGCTCTGTGCGGGGCGGCCACCGAGGGCTCCTCGGTGGCCGCCCCGCCGGTCGTCATGGGCCGTGGGTACGGTGATGACCTGCGGTCTCCGAGTGAACGTGGGGGCGGAATGGGCCTGTTCGACGGACTTCGGCGTGGGCGCGAGGCGCAGTTCGACTCGGGCGACGCGTCGACCAACGCGATCGAGCTGACCAAGCGGCGTGCGCAGATATCACTGACCAAACAGGGCGCGGCCACCGGCCATCTGCGCGTCAACCTGAGCTGGCGGATGCGCACTTCCGACTTCGGCGGCTCCCAGCGCGAGAGCCTGCTGCGCCACCCCTTCCGGGCCCTCAAGCCCCCCGAGGTCGTCGGCCACAGCCAGAGCATGGTCAACGTCGACCTCGACCTCGGCTGCCTCTACGAACTCCAGGACGGCAGCAAGGGCGTCGTCCAGCCCCTCGGCGGCTACTTCGGGGACACCAACGCCGCGCCGTACGTCAAACTCAGCGGCGACGACCGCTTCGGCTCCGCGTCCGGCGAGACGATGTACATCAACCTCGACCACCGCGACAGCATCAAGCGGCTGCTGGTGTTCGTCTACATCTACGACCAGACGCCCGCCTTCGACCGCGCCCACGCCATCGTCACCCTCTACCCGAGCAACGGCCCCCGCATCGAGATCCACCTCGACGAACGCCAGCCGCAGGCCCGCTCCTGCGCCGTCGTCATGATCGAGAAGGTGAAGAACGAGATCGTCGTCCGCCGCGAGGCGAAGTTCGTCTACGGCTTCCAGGCCGAGCTCGACCGGCTCTACGGGTGGGGATTGCAGTGGGGGCGGGGCTACAAGACCAAGGTCGACCGCTGACCGCGAAGCCCTGACGGGCCCCACCCCACAGCTCTGCTCAGCGCCCGACGAACTGCGGGCCCTGCGGGGGCAGCCGGAAGTCCGGGTCGGGGGCCGCGGTGACCGCCGGCGGGTAGCCGTAGCCGGTCGGCGCCCCCGCGGCACCCGCCGCTGCCGGTGCCTGGGGGTAGCCGTACGCCGGCCGGCCGGTGGTCTGCGGGTAGCCGTAGGCCGGCTGCGTCGCCGGCGGCTGCTGCGGCGGCGGATATCCGTAGCCGGGCCGGCCGGGCGCCGCGGCCGGCTGCTCCGGGGGCAGCGGCACGGAGACCTCGGGGGACTGCGCGGAGGCGCCCGCCGTCGTCGGCTGCGCGGCCGTGTTCGTGGTGGGGGGAGCGGGGACCGTCGTGGTCGCCTCCTCAGCCGCCGCCTCCGACTCGTCCACCGAGATGCCGAAGTCGGTCGCGAGACCCTTCAGCCCGTTCGAGTAGCCCTCGCCCAGCGCCCGGAACTTCCAGCCCTCCCCGCGCCGGTACAGCTCGCCGCAGATCAGCGCGGTCTCCTCGCCCGTCTCCGGGGTGACGTCGAAGTACGCCAGCGCCTCGCTGCCGGTGTCCGCCGCGTCGTACAGCAGGATGCGCAGCTCCCGCACGCGGTCGAACGTCACGCCGTCCGCCGATGCGACCAGCAGAATCCGGCTGACCCCGGACTCGACACCGGTGAGATCTGTCTGGATCGTGTCGGTCAGGCCCTCGGCGACCCGCTTCTTGCCGAGCCGCCACACCTTTCCGGCCGGGTGCCGGGGCTGGTTGTAGAAGACGAAGTCCTCGTCGGAGCGCACACGACCGTCGGGGCCGAGGAGCAGCGCGGAGGCGTCGACGTCCGGAACCCCCTGCCCCGGTGTCCAGCGCAGCACGGCGCGCACCGTGGTGGCTTCCAGCGGGACGTTCGACCCCTTCAGCATGGCGTGCGTCATGCGGTCATCCTGCCCTCTCGGTCCTGCTCACGACAACGCGGGGGCGCGGTCGCGAGCGGCGCCGACGGCTGTCGCGGACTACCTTCGTCATGGCCGGGTACTGGCTGTGATTGCCCGCGTTACCTGAAGTTCATGCCTCATGGGAACCTGTGACATGGACATCTACGTACTATTACCGGCCACCTTGCATCGATTCGCAGGTCGCATCACCACCACGGGGGAGTTCCATGCGTCATTTCGGGCACGTCGCCCCTGAGGTACGGAAGGGTCTCTTCTTCCGCGAGCCGTGCGCCTTCACCCCGGACTCCCCGGCCCGGCTGCTCGCGGCCGCCCTGGGCGCCACGCTGTACAGCCCCGCCACCCGGCCACGCCTGGCCGACGACGTCCTCAAGCAGGCCGGGCGCGGTGTGGTCTCGATGGTGCTGTGCCTGGAGGACTCGATCGACGACGCGGACGTCGGCCCCGGCGAGGAGAACCTCGTCCGCCAGCTCACCGCCCTCGCCGCCCTGCCGGACGCCGACCCGCCGCTGCTGTTCATCCGGGTCCGCGTCCCCGAGCAGATCCCCGACCTGGTACGACGCCTCGGTCCCGCCGTCCGGCTGCTGTCCGGGTTCGTCCTGCCCAAGTTCACCGAGGAACGTGGCATCCCCTTCCTGGAGGCCCTGGCCACCGCCGAGGCCGAAAGCGGCCGTCGCCTTTTCGCCATGCCCGTGCTGGAGTCCCCGGAGCTGCTCTACCGGGAGTCGCGCGTGGAGACCCTGGAGGGCATCTCCCGGGCCATCGACAAGTACCGCGACCGCGTCCTCGCCCTGCGCCTCGGCGTGACGGACTTCTGCTCCTCCTACGGGCTGCGCAGAGGCCCCGACATGACGGCCTACGACGTGCAGATCGTCGCCTCCGTGATCGCCGACGTGGTGAACATGCTGGGCCGCGCCGACGGGACCGGCTTCACGGTCACGGGACCGGTGTGGGAGTACTTCCGGGTCCAGGAGCGCATGTTCAAGCCGTTGCTGCGGCAGAGCCCCTTCCTGGAGGTGCAGGCCGCCGAGCTGCGCGAGAAGCTGATTGAGCACGCCATGGACGGGCTGCTGAGGGAGATCTCCCTGGACCACGCCAACGGACTGCTGGGCAAGACCTGCATCCACCCCTCGCACGTGCTGCCGGTGCACGCGCTGTCGGTCGTCAGCCACGAGGAGTTCACCGACGCCCATGACATCCTGCGCCCCGAGCGCGGCGGCGGGGGTGTGCTGAGATCGGCGTACACGAACAAGATGAACGAGGTGAAGCCGCACCGCGCCTGGGCCGAACGGACCCTGCTGCGGGCCGAGGTTTTCGGCGTGGCGAACCAGGACATCGGCTTCGTGGAACTGCTGGCGGCGGGACTGCCGGCCTGACCGCACGGTTTCCGAGGATGCGAAGGTTCATGGAGAAGGCAGTGAACGAGGGGGAGCACCGCGAGGTGCGTGACGACGCGGACGGCGTCTGGTCCGGCAGCTGGGTCGCCGAGCGGCTCGGTGTCGGGCTCGCCGGTGACGGCCGGCTGACCGGCCTGCTGGGGCTGGCGCTGCGCCGCAACCCCAAGCGGGCCCACCTGCTGGTGTCGAACGTCCTGGGCAAGCACGTGCCGCAGTCGCCGTCCGTGGTGTACGGCTACGGGGTCGAGCTCGGCCGCCGGGTGCGGGACCTGCTGGGCGACGACGAGGCCCGCAGGGCCGTCGTCCTCGGCTACGCCGAGACCGCGACCGGCCTCGGCCACTCCGTCGCCGACGGGCTGGGCCTGGCGCCCTACCTGCACTCCACCCGCCGCCCGGTCGCCGGTGTCGCCCCGGCCGGCGGCTTCGAGGAGTCCCACTCCCACGCGACGTCCCACCTGCTGCTGCCGGAGGATCCCGCGCTGCTCGCCGGGGACGGGCCGCTGGTCCTGGTCGACGACGAGTTCTCCACGGGCAACACGGTGCTGAACACTGTCCGTGACCTTCATGGGCGGTATCCGCGGCGGAGGTACGTCGTGGTCGCGCTGGTCGACATGCGGTCGTCGGCCGACGCCGGGCGGCTGGAGGCGTTCGCGCGGGAGATCGGCGCGCGGGTGGATCTGGTCGCGGCGGCTTCGGGGACCGTGCGGCTGCCCGAGGGGGTGCTGGAGAAGGGGCAGGAGCTGGTGGCGCGGTACGAGGCGGCTGCTTCTCAGTTCCCCGCGCCCCTTTCAGGGGCGCGGGGAACTGCGCGACCAGCCCCCACCGGCCCGCAGCCGGACTACGACCGCATCGACCTGCACTGGCCCGCCGACCTGCCGGACGGCGCCCGGCACGGGTTCACGCCCGCGCACCGAGAGCGCCTGGAGGACGCCCTCCCGGCGATGGCCCGCCGCCTGGCGGACGCGCTGCCCCAGGGGGCCCGCCGCGTTCACATCCTCGGCTTCGAAGAGCTGATGTACGCCCCGCTCAGGCTGGCCCGCGAGCTGGAACGGACCACCGGTATCGAGGTCCGCTACTCCACCACCACCCGCTCACCCGTCCTGGCCGTCGACGACCCGGGCTACGCGATACGCACCCGCCTCGCCTTCCCCGCCCACGACGACCCCGCCGACGGCCCCGGCGAGCGCTACGCCTACAACGTCGCGGGCGCCGGCTTCGACGCCGTCGTCGCGGTCGTCGACTCGGCCGGGGACACCCCCGCCCTGCACGCGCCCGACGGTCTGCTGGCCCGCCTCGCCGCCCACACCCCCCGGGTCCTCCTCGCCGTCATACCGTCGTACGCCCCCGAAAGGCCCTCCATGCTGCCCGAGCCCCTCCGCGGCCCCGCCTTCTCCTCGTACGCGCCCGAGGAGGTCGGCTGGCTGCTCCAGGACCTCTCGGACGTGACGCTGGAGGCGCCGACCGAGGAGCGCGAGGAGGCGATCCAGAGCGGCGGCGCGCACTACGCCGAGTCGCTGCCCGTGGAGTACCAGCCCAGCGAGCAGTACCAGGAGCTGTTCCACGCCGCGCTGGAGGAGTCGGCGGCCCGGATCGCCCAGGCGGTCGGTGTCGTCACCGAGACGGTCATCGCGGAGCGGTCGCCGCGTCCCGTGCTGGTCTCCCTGGCCCGGGCCGGGACGCCCGTCGGCATCCTCATGCGCCGCTGGGCGCAGCACCGGCACGGACTGGACCTGCCGCACTACGCCGTGTCGATCGTCCGCGGCCGGGGCATCGACGCCAACGCGCTGCGCTGGCTCGCCCGGCACCACGACCCCCGGGACGTCGTCTTCGTCGACGGCTGGACCGGCAAGGGCGCCATCACCCGCGAACTCGCCCAGGCCCTGGAGGAGTTCGAGAGAACCGACGGCATCACCGGCTTCAGCCCGGAGATCGCGGTCCTGGCCGACCCGGGCTCCTGCGTCCGCACCTACGGCACCCGCGAGGACTTCCTCATCCCCTCCGCCTGCCTCAACTCCACCGTCTCCGGCCTGATCTCGCGGACCGTGCTGCGCGCGGACCTCGTCGGGCCGCACGACTTCCACGGCGCGAAGTTCTACCGCGAACTCGCCGGCACCGACGTCTCGGTGGCCTTCCTGGACGCCGTGTCCGCCCGCTTCCCGGAGGTCACCGACGCCGCCTGCGCCCAGGCCAAGGAACTGCTCGCGACCGACCGCTCACCCACCTGGGACGGCTGGGCCGCCGTCGAGCGCATCAGCGAGGAGTACGCCGTCCACGACGTGAACCTCGTCAAGCCCGGCGTCGGCGAGACCACCCGGGTCATGCTCCGCCGCGTGCCCTGGAAGGTCCTGGCACGGGCCGGGGCGGGCAGCGACCTGGACCACGTGCGCCTGCTGGCCGAGCAGCGCGGGGTGCCCGTCGAGGAGGTCGACGGACTGCCCTACACCTGCGTCGGCCTGATCCACCCCAAGTACACCCGGGGCGCGACCGGCTCCGACGGCAAGGCGGTGTCGGTCTGATGCCCGTCCTCGTCGCGAGCGACCTCGATCGCACCCTGATCTACTCCGCCGCAGCCCTGGCGCTCACCATGCCGGACGCGCGGGCCCCCCGGCTGCTGTGCGTGGAGGTGCACGAGAGCAAGCCGCTGTCGTACATGACGGAGACGGCGGCCCGGCTCCTCACCGACCTGGGCGACGCGGCCGTCTTCGTGCCGACGACGACCCGGACGCGCAAGCAGTACCAGCGCATCAACCTGCCGGGCCCGGAGCCCACGTACGCGATCTGCGCGAACGGCGGCCACCTCATGGTCGACGGCGTCTCCGACCCCGACTGGCACGCGCAGGTCACCGCGCGGCTGGCCGACCAGTGCGCGCCGCTCGCCGAGGTGCAGGAGCACCTGCTCAGGGCCGCCGACCCGGTCTGGGTGCGCAAGCACCGCGTCGCCGACGACCTGTTCGCCTACCTCGTCGTCGAGCGCGAGCTGCTCGACGAGGACTGGGTGAAGGAACTCGCGGTGTGGGCGGAGAACCGCGGCTGGACGGTGTCCCTGCAGGGCCGCAAGATCTACGCCGTGCCCAAGCCGCTCACCAAGAGCGCGGCGATGCGGGAGGTCGCCCGGCGGACCGGGGCCGACCTGATGCTGGCCGCGGGGGACTCGCTGCTCGATGCCGATCTGCTGCTCGCGGCGGACCGGGGGTGGCGGCCGGGGCACGGGGAGCTGGCCGACAGCGGGTTCACGGCTCCCTCGCTCAGGGCGCTTCCCGACCGGGGTGTCCTCGCCGGTGAGCGGATCCTGCGGGAGTTTCTGGGGGCAGTACGGGGCGCCTGAGGACTCGGGTGTCCTGGTCGTCGTGCGGGTGCGGCTGCGTGGTGGTCTCTCGCGCCCCGCGGCGGAGCCGCTGATCGACACGGCCCCGTGCCCCTTCAGGGCGTCGCCGGAGCCGTACGGCGATGAAGACCACCACCGCCACGGCCGCCACCGCCAGGACCACCTTCGAGTAGGTCGAGACGATGTCCGAGACCTGGTGCCAGTTGGCACCGAGGAAGTAGCCCGCGAGGACGAAGACCGTGTTCCAGATCGCGCTGCCCAGGGTGGTCAGGCCCAGGAACACCGGCAGGCGCATGCGCTCCACGCCCGCCGGCACGGAGATCAGGCTGCGGAAGATCGGGATCATCCGGCCGAAGAACACGGCCTTGGTGCCGTGCTTCAGGAACCACGCCTCGGTCTTCTCGATGTCCGAGACCTTCACCAGCGGCAGCCGGCCCGCGATCGCCACCGTCCGGTCACGGCCGAGCAGCGCGCCGATCCCGTACAGCGCGAGTGCGCCGATCACCGAGCCGGCCGTCGTCCACAGCAGGACGGCGAGCAGGCTCATCCGGCCGCTGCTCGCGGCGAACCCGGCCAGCGGCAGGATCACCTCGCTGGGCAGCGGCGGGAACAGGTTCTCCAGGGCGATGGCGAGACCGGCTCCCGGCGCGCCCAGCGCGTCCATCAGGTCATTGACCCACTGCGGTCCGGCGTCCGCTGCGATGGCTGTCATGCCGCCACGTTAGGGAACCGAAGCTGAAGGACTCCTGAGGAAATCCCGGGAGCGGCGTCAGCCGCAGCAGCCCCCTCCGCAGCAGCCGCCCCCGCCGCCGCCCGCGCGGGGCGCCGCAGCCGGGGCGGAGGCCGAGCCTCCCACCGCGACGGTGGAGAGGAGCTTCACCGTGTCCTCATGGCCGGAAGGGCAGGCCGCGGGGTCGGAGGACGCCGCCATGGGACGGCTGAGTTCGAAGGTGTCGCCGCAGGTCCGGCAGCGGTACTCGTAGCGAGGCATGAGGACAGGTTAATCCGCGACGGCAGAAGTGCCGCCTCTCCGGATTCCGTTTGATCACTCTTGCCGTACCGGTGTGGAGGAACTGTAAAGGCCGCTGGTAAATTTCGAACGCCGCGAGAAGCCGTAAGGGCGGGGGAACGTGAGGGCTCGCTGCCGTCGATCACGGCAGCCATGTCCTTCCGCGCGAGCATCACCGTGAGCGGGAGGGAGACGCAGCCGTGTCCAAGGCTGGGCGGGAACCGGACGAGACCATGCAGTTGAAGGTCCCCGCTTCCCCGAACGCGGACGAGACCATGATGTTGCGCGCCGTCGAACCGGCCGCCACCGGCAGCGCGGGACCGCCGTCCTCCGGCACGGCGCCGGAGGGCCGCGGGCGAGGCCCATCGCGCCGTCGGCGCAAGGCCCCCCGTGCCTCCGCCCTGTCCCGTCTGCCCGCGGCGGCCCCCGGGCTGACGCGGCTCGTCGCCCGCGTCGCGTCCGACGCCCGCCGCCTGCGGCCCCGCTACCCGCACGCCGACCGCGCCGGATGGCGGCGCTGGGCACCCTCCTGGCGGCAGTGGCTCGGCGCCGCGCTGGCGTGCACCGGCCTGACCGTCGTCCTCCTCGGCTCCGTCTACGCCGCCACCGACATCCCGGAGAACCTCAACTCGTACGCCACCCAGCAGGACAACGTCTACTTCTGGTCCGACGGGACGCCCATGGCCCGCACCGGCTGGGTGCGGCGGCAGGCGATGCCGCTCAAGGACATCCCGGAGGACGTCCGCGACGCGGTCCTGGCGGCGGAGAACGCGAGCTTCTACAGCGACCCCGGAATATCCGCCAGCGGCCTCGCCCGCGCCCTGTGGCGGACCGTCGGCCGGGGGGACACCCAGGGCGGCTCCACCATCACCCAGCAGTACGTCAAGAACGTCTACCTCAACCAGGACCGTTCGGTCGGCCGCAAGTTCACCGAGGCCATGCTCGCCCTCAAGCTCGACAACCAGATGAGCAAGGACGACATCCTGGAGGGCTACCTCAACACGAGCTGGTTCGGCCGGGGCACCTACGGCATCCAGCGCGCCGCCCAGGCCTACTACGGCAAGGACGTCGGCGACCTCGACGTCAGCGAGGCCGCCTTCCTCGCCTGCCTCCTCAAGGGCGCGGGGCTCTACGACCCGGCCCTGAGCGAGGCCAACCACGACCGGGCGGTGGAGCGCTGGTCCTGGATCCTCGACCGCATGGCCGACGTCGGCACCCTGTCGAAGGCCGAGCGGGCCCGGTACACGACGTTCCCCGAACCGCTCAAGCGGGCGCCCGGGTTCGACACCGGCAAGCAGAGCGACTACCTCGTGGAACTGGCCGCCCGGTACGCCAAGAAGGCGGCGAACCTCTCGGACAAGGAGTTCGACTTCGGCGGCTTCCAGATCTACACGACCTTCGACCGCAAGCAGGAGAGCGCGCTCACCGACGCCGTAGCCGAGGCCCGCAAGCAGGCGCGGAAGAAGGACGCGGCCAAGGCGAAGTCCCTGCACTTCGGCGCCTCCTCGGTGGCCACCGACGGGCGGATCCTCGCCGTCCACGGCGGCCCCGACCACCGCACCCAGGGCTACAACGAGTCGAACGCGACCACCGTGCCCGCCGGTTCGGCCTTCCTGCCCTTCGTCTACGCCGCCGCCCTGGAGAACGGCGTGCGCAAGACCCGGGACGGCGCCGCGACCGCGGTCACCCCGCAGACGCTGTACGACGGGGACGACGGCATCGCCGTCCGGACACCCGAGGGCCCCTACTGGGACCGCGGCGGCAAGCAGGTCACCTCCCACAACGACGGCAGGAAGTCCTACGGGCGGATCGGCCTGGGCCGGGCGCTCGCCCTGTCGGTGAACACGCCGTTCATGCAGCTCGGCATGGACACCGGCCTGGACCGGGTGCGGGCCACCGCCCAGCGGGCCGGACTGCTGCCCTCCAGCTTCGGGCCCCAGGTGCCCGCGATGTCCCTGGGCAGTGCCACGCCCAGCGCGATCCGCATGGCCAGCGGCTACGCCACGTTCGCCGCCGCAGGCAAGCACGTCGAGCCGTACTCGGTGTCCCGCATCACCCGCAACGGCTCCGGGGTCGCGCTGACGAAGCCCGCCTCCCGGCGCGCGGTGAAGGCGAGTGTGGCCGCCGCGGTCCAGGCCGCCCTCACGGACGCCTTCCGCACCGCCCGCCCGGGTGTGGACCCGGGCGTCACGGTGGCCGGGAAGGCCGGCACCACGCAGAACGACACCGCCGCCTGGTACGTCGGCACGGCCCACTCCGTGTCGACGGCCGTGGTGGCCTACCGCATCGACCTCGGCAAGAGCCTCGAACCCCTCCCGCTGAACGGAATCGCGGGCTCCCCGGGGAACAGCGTCCCGTACCGCATCTGGTCCGGTGCCCGGGGCATCGGCTGACCCCGCGCCCGGCACCGCCCCGTCCCCCCACCCCCCTTCGCAGAATGAGCCGCGCATGAAATCGCCCTCCGGCCGCCGCCGACGACCCCGTGCCTCCCGCCGCAGCGCGCCCCCGGGGATCCTGGCCCTGGCGGCACTCCTCGTCGTCGCGTCCCTGGTCGCGGGATATCTGATCCTGACCGGCTCGGACACCACCGCCCCGACCGCCTCCTCCGACAGCGGCAAGGAGCCCGCCGCGAAGCGGGACCGGGAACCCGAGTGGGACGGCAGGACGAAGGTCCTGGGGGACGGCTCCACCTCCTACACCGGCCCCCCGAAGGACCAGTTGAAGCCGGTGCCGCTCAAGCCGGGCCAGAAGCCGCCCCAGTTCGTCGTGTTCTCCTGGGACGGCGCGCTCCAGGGCGACGACGGGCTCTTCTCGCACTACCGGGAGCTGGCCGAGGAGTACGACGCCCACATGACCTTCTTCCTCACGGGCATCTACCTCGTGCCCAAGAGCAAGAAGGACCTCTACGACCCGCCCCAGCACTCCAGGGGCTCGGCGGCGATCAGCTTCGCCACCGACGAGCACATACGCACCACGCTGGAGCAGCTCGGCAAGGCCTGGCAGGGCGGCAACGAGATAGGCACCCACTTCAACGGCCACTTCTGCGGCGAGAAGGGCGGCGGCGACTGGAGCGTCGCGGAGTGGAAGAGCGAGATCGACCAGTTCTACGACTTCGCCGAGAAGTGGAAGACCAACACCGGCTTCCGGGACCTCGACCCGCTGCCGTTCGACTTCAGGAAGGAGGTCACCGGCGGCCGGGCGCCCTGCCTGGAGGGCCAGGAGAACCTGCTGACGGCCGCCAAGGACTACAAGTGGCGCTACGACGCCAGCTCCGCGGGCGACTTCCAGATATGGCCCCGCAAGAAGAACGGCATATGGGACTTCCCGCTCCAGATGCTCCCTTACGAGGGCGGCAAGTACCAGGGCCTGTCGATGGACTTCAACTTCCTCTACAACCAGTCCGAGGGCGAGACCGAGGGCGACCCTGCGAACTACCCCCAGTGGGAGGAACAGACCGTCGCCTCCTACATGTCCGGCTTCAACCGCGTGTACTACGGCAGCCGGGCCCCGCTGTTCATCGGCAACCACTTCGAGGACTGGAACGGCGGCATCTACATGCGGGCCGTCGACCGCGTCGTCAAGGCCATGTGCACGAAGAAGGACGTCAAGTGCGTGTCCTTCAGGGAACTGGCCGACTGGCTCGACGTGCAGAAGCCCGCAACCCTGCAACGGCTCCGCGGCCTTGACCCCGCACAGTCCCCCGACTGGTCGACGGTCGTGAAGTGATCAGGGCCGAAAACAACCGGCGCAACACCCTTCACAGCAGCCGCACATTCCATGCAAAGATCTCCTACCCCGGCAACCCTTGGCCGGGGCAAGAGGGGAAACACCAGTGACATCACGGAAATTGAGCGGGACGCGACGTCGCGTCACGATAGTCGGCGCCGCGGCCACCTCGGTCATCGCCGGAGTCGCCCTGCTGCCCAACTGGAGCGCCGGCGCGGCGGTCAGCGACGATCCGACGGTGGACGCGCGGACGAAGGCCACCTTCCAGCGGCTGGCCGACGCGGTCTTCACCGACCGCACCAACGCCCTGGTCGACGGCGGGCGGGACGACGCGGACAAGCCGCTGACCGACGGCTTCTCCGGCGACGTCGCGCTGTCCTCCGGCACCGCCCGCACCGAGGACGCGACCCGGTCCGCGCTGGGGCAGCGCAAGGAGAAGCTGGCCGAGGCCGGCGAGACGTACCGCGACGCCAGCACCACCGTCACCCTGAACGCCACGCGGGTGACGGGCCGTACGGCCAAGGCCGAGGTCACCGAGACCACGACCCTGACCTACGCCCGGACCCGCGGCAACGCGCCGAAGACCACCGGCTTCCAGGCCCGGCACGAACTGACCTTCACGGCCGACCGGCGGGGCGACTGGCGGCTGACCGGCATCCGCGACGCCGACCAGGGCGGTCTCGCGGTGAACACGCTGTCCAAGCCGGCCCCCGTCAAGCCGGCCGCCGCCGCCGACACCATGCCGAACGCCCCGCGCGCGGCGACCACCCGCAACCCGGCCGCCGCCCCGAAGACCGGCACCACGTACGACTACAAGGCCATGGCGGCCTACGCCGAGAAGCACTGGAACGCCTACAACAAGGACTACCCGGACTTCAGCGGCCGCGGTGCCGGCGGCGACTGCACCAACTTCGTCAGCCAGTCCCTGAAGGCGGGCGGCTGGAAGCACGTCCCCGGCTACGTGTACGACTACACCAGGTGGTTCGGCAACGCCGACATCCAGTCGCACTCGTTCATCGGCGTGAACGAGTGGTCCTGGTTCGCCCAGAACTCCAAGCGGACCACGCCGCTCGCCAACGTCTACCAGATGGAGGTCGGCGACGTCCTCCAGATGGACTTCGACAAGGACGGGTCCAAGGACCACACCATGATCGTCTCGTTCAAGAGCGGCGGGGTGCCGTACCTGACCTACCACTCCACCAACACCCTGCGCAGGTCGGTGGCGAGCATCGTCGCGTCGTACCCGAACGCGTACTACTACGCCTACCGCACCTGAGTCCGGACGGGGGCCGGGCTCAGTGCCCGGCTCCCCGCTCCTCGCGGATCCCGTCCACCACCCGGGCCACCGACCGCCGGATCGCCTCCGTCTCCGTGAGGAAGTGCCAGTAGTCGGGGTGGCGGCCTTCGAGGCCGGCGACGGCGCGGTCCAGGCGGGCCACGGCGTCGTCCAGGGGGCGGGCGTGGCGCGGGTCGGGGGTGTTGCGGCCGGCCATGGCGAGGCGCTGGGCGTCGCGGATGGCGAAGCGGGTGCGGTCGATCTCCTGCTGGGGGTCCTTCTGCACGGCGTTCAGGCGGTGCAGGCGGTCCCCGGCGGCCGACACGGCCTCGTCGGTGTTGTTCAGCAGGGCCCGTACGGTCGACAGCAGGGCCGTCGCGTCGGCCCAGCGCTGTTCGCCGCGGGCGGTGCGGGCCTCGGCCAGTCTCGTCTCCGCCTGGCGGACGTTCTCGGCGGCCGTCTGCGGAACGTGCTGGAGGTCCTGCCAGCAGGCGGCGGTGAAGCGGCGCCGGAGTTCGCTCAGGATGGGTTCCACCTGCTCGGAGCGGGTGGTGAGGGCCTGGGCGCGGGTGCGCAGGGAGACGAGCCGGTGGTCGATCTCGGCGGCGCGGTCCGGCAGCCGCTCGGCCTCCACACGGACCGCCTCGGCCTCGCGGGTGACCCGCTCCGCCCGCTCCAGGGTCTGCGGCACGCCGTGCTGCCCGGCGCCCTGGTTCAGCTTGGTCAGCTCCGGGGAGAGGGCGGCGAGCCGGGCGGCGAGGTCGTCCGCCCTGAGCCCCGACGTCCGTACGGCGTCCAGCGCGTTGGAGGCGGCGAGCAGGGCCTGGCGGGCGCGTTCGACGGCGGGGGCGAGACGGGCCAGCTGGGTCTCCGCCTTGCCGAGGAGCGGGCCGAGACCGTCGGTGAACCGGTCGAGCTCCTGCTTGACCCGGCCGAGTTCCTCCTTGGCGGCGGTCAGCTCGCCGCGGGCGCGGGACGCGGCGGAGGCCTCCAGGTCATCGCGGTCGAGATCGTGGGCGTCGACGGCGTTGATGTACCGGTGACTGGCCTCGTCGATCCGCCGGCCCAGTGCGTCGAAGTCGGCGACGGCCCGCCGGGCGGCGGGGGAGTCGTCGACGGCGGTGATCGTCTCGATCGAGATGCGCAGGTCGCGCTGGGCGGTGTCGAGCTCGTAGAAGGCCGCGGCGGCGGCGTCCTTCGCGGCCTGGGCCTCGGCCCGCTGGTTCTCGGCCCGGCCGCCGAACCAGCGCCGGGTGCCCCCGCCCGCGAAGGCGGCGGCCAGGGCCGGCGCGGCCAGCAGCGGGAGCGCGGCAAGGACGAGTGTGTCGCGCAGCGGCCCGGGGGCGCGGGGGGTGCGGCGGCGCGGACGGCGGGCGCGCGGCACCGACGGCGAGTCCGGCTGTCCTGGTGTCGCCGTCACATCCCTCTCCCGTGCTGTGGTCCACCCTGCCCGGTGTCATTCTCCCACCGGTAGAGGACGAACACACGGGCCGTTCAGTTCACTGTTCGCACCGTCACGCTGCCGTCGCCGGTGTGGGCGGACACCCGGTGGGCGCTGCTCTCGTCGCGGGGCACGGACACGTCGACGCCGCCGTCACCGGTCTCGGTGGTCACGCGGTAGGCGGCCCGGGGCAGTGCGATGGTCACGGAGCCGTCGCTGCTGCGGGACTCGACACGGTCCGGCACGGCACCGAGTTCGAGGCGGACCGAACCGTCGCCGGTGTGGGTGCGGACGTCGCGGGAGGAGACGTTCGCGCGGATGGATCCGTCGCCCGTGCGCATCCGCAGCGGACCGCTGGTGCCGCTGACGCGGATGGATCCGTCGCCGGTGCGCACCTCCACGGGGCCGGTGGTGTCGGTGACGCGGACGGATCCGTCGCCGGTGCGGATGTTCAGGGGGTCCCGGAAGCCCCGGGCGTGGACCGTGCCGTCGCCGTCCCGGACCTTGACGGTGATGCCGCGGGGGACCTCGATGCGGTGCTTGGCCGCGCAGTCGGCGACCATGCCGGAGCACTTCAGGCGCAGCACCAGACGGTCGTCGCGCATGGCCCAGGTCACCTTGGGCTCCTTCCCGACGACGACCGAGCCCTGGAACCACCGGGTGACCTCGATCTTGCCGGCCGGGTTCTCGTCGGAGGCGACGATCTCCAGGGCCGAGTCGTCCGAGTCGACGTTGAGGGTGCGGCCCTGGAGGCCGAAGGACCGGCGGTCGGGGTCCGTGTCGTCCCCGGCGGACGCCCCGCAGGCGCTGAGCCCGGCGACGAGCACGACGACGGCACCGGTGAGGGCGGTGGCGCGGACGGTGGCGCGGGCGGTGGCTGTGCGTGCGGTCATGACGGTCTCCCCCTGGACGGACGACGGGCGCTCCGGTGCGCTCTACGACCGTATGGATCCGGGGCCCGCGGGGGGATCCGGGCCGCTCCCGGATCAACGGTGGGGTTAACCCCAGGTGCGGCACCCGGACGCTCCCGCGATACGGGTTTGCCGGACCGTGCCCCGGGCCATGTAGGCTGTCGACTCGTCCTGGGCACGTGGCCCGGGAGCCGGGTGCGTAGCTCAGGGGTAGAGCGCCTGCCTTACAAGCAGGATGTCGGCGGTTCGAAACCGTCCGCGCCCACGGTACTGAGGAGCAGGTGAGAGGCCCCCCGGGATGTTCCCGGGGGGCCTCTCCGACTGTCGCCCCGCGCGCGTTCGGCCCCGTGCTGGAGGCCCCTCTTCCCTCGCCCTCAGGGCCCGCCCCCTACGATGAGCACGTGAACAGCCCCGCCCAGCGTGCTCAGCGACCCGCCCTGCGGCGGTGGTATGTGCTGGGCGTGCTGGGGCTGTTGGCGGGGTTGCTGGGGATGCACGGGCTGGCACCCGGGGGCGGTCCTTCTCAGCGGGCGCATGTGATGCAGGGGCATCAGGCCCAGACGGCCCCGGCCTCCGTGTCGACGACCCACGTCATGCCGTACCTGCACTGTGTTGACCCGCATGGGCGGCACGCCGACGCGACCTGTGCGTCCGGTGCCGTGGGCGGGGGGCCGGTGCTGCCCCCGCTGGTTCCCGACCCGGTCCCCGGGGTCGCGGGCGAGAGCGCCGTTCGGGCGTATGCGGTCGTGGATTCGGATGGTGCCCGGGCCCCGCCTTCCCTGGCCGAGCTCCAGCTTCTGCGGATTTAGACACACCCCATCACGCCGGCCGGCACCGACCTGTGCGCGGAACGGCGTGGTGCTCCGTCGTGTCCGACATCCTCAGTTCTTTGCAGAAGCAGGAGTTCACGCATGAGCAACAGCATTCGTATCCTGGCGCGCCGCGCCGCCCTGGTGGCGGCCACGGGGGCCGCGGCCGTCGTCCTCGCCGCGTGCGGCGGTGACGGCGCCGACCGTGCCGCGGGCGGTGCCGGGCATGGCGACGCCGGAAGTCACGGACCCACCGGGACCCCGTCCGCCGACGGTGCCCACAACCCCCAGGACGTCACCTTCGCGCAGGGCATGATCCCGCACCACCAGCAGGCGCTGGAGATGGCGCGGCTGGCCGGCGGCCGGGCCTCCTCCGGGGCGGTCAAGGACCTGGCCCGGCGGATCGAGAAGGCGCAGGATCCGGAGATCCGGACCATGACCGGCTGGCTGAAGACCTGGGGCGAGGACCTGCCCCGGGCGGGCGGCGGCATGGACCACTCCGCGTCGGGCCACTCCGGCATGCCCGGGATGATGGACGAGAAGGACATGGCCGCGCTGGAGAAGCTGACGGGCAAGGCCTTCGACCACCAGTTCCTGACCCTGATGGTCGAACACCACGAGGGGGCCGTGGAGATGGCCCGGACCGAGCAGAGCAAGGGCCGCTACGGCCCCGCCAAGGCCATGGCCGGTGACATCGTCACGGCCCAGCAGGCCGAGATCCGCGAGATGAACGGGATGCTGGGCGACAAGGGTTGATCCCGTAGGGCGTCACGAGGTTCCGCCGGTCTCCTCCGGTGGAACCTCGTGCGCGTGCTTCAGCCCCGAGCGGGCCGCCACCCGCTCGGGGCCGGCGAGTTCGGACCAGTAGCGGTGGGTGCTGACGAACACCGCCAGTTCGTGCTCGCGCTGCCGGAGCTTCTCCACTTCGGCCTGTTCGTCGGCGCTCCAGCCGGGCGAGGCGGGGCGTTCCACCTTGCGCCAGCCGTTGTCGTCGCTGAAGCCGTCCAGCGGCTCCACCGACCAGGGAAGCCGCTTCAGCAGGGCCGACAGCTCGGCCCGGACCTGATGGAGTTCCTCCTGACCGGCCAGGAGGTCACTCGGAAAGTCATAGGTCGTAGCCACGACACAATGATACGCCTGTTCGAATTTGCTGGGCGAGTTCCTTCCTGTGGTTCCTGCGAACGGGTGTGCCCCCGTAGCGACGGCTCCGCATCAGCGACGGCTGCGCCTCAGCGACGGCTGCGCCTCAGCGACGGGCCGTGCCCCCGGCCCCGTCCGACAACTCCCGTACCACGCGCGCCGCCACCGGGGCCGGAACCCCATGGCGCCCGGCCGCGCGGAGCAACGCCCCGCCGATGGCGTCCAGTTCGAGGGGCCGGCCGGCCTCGGCGTCGCGCTGCATCGACGACTTCGTCGCCGCCGGGAAGGCGTCGTAGCGGGCGAGGGCCTGGGCGGGATCCGCCGGGCCGCCGCACGCGTGGCTGATCGCGGCGGTCTCCTCCACCAGGGCGGTCAGCTCGTCGCGGTGACGGGTGCGGACGTCGCCGAGGGGGAGGCCGTAGCGCGTGGTCAGCAGGGCGAACGGTGCCAGGAACGACATCTTCGCCCACAGGGCCGCCGTCTCGTCCTCCAGGACCCGGGTGGCCGGACCGGCCGCAGCGAAGGCCCCGGCGAGGGCGTCCAGGCGCGGCCTGGGCACATCCGCGCCGGTCAGGTCGATCTCCGCGAAGGGGCTGCCGTGGTCGATGACGCCCGGCGCGACCCGGGTGGACTCGACCCGGATCACGGCGGGGGCCACGCGGTCGGGCCGGTAGCGGGCGCGCAGGGCCGCCGGGTGTTCGACACCGTTCAGGAACGGCACGAGAAGGCCGTCGCCCAGCACCGGGGCGGGGACCCGGGCCAGGGCGGCGTCCAGGGCGGTGTCCTTCACGGTGACCAGGCATGCGTCGACCGGTTCGCGCAGCTCGGTGTCCGCCTCGACGCGGGCCGTGAAGTCGCCGAAGCGGGCGCTGCGCACCTGGATGCCGCCGGTGCGCAGGGTCTCGGCGGTCTGCTCGCCGGACAGGCAGACCACGCGGTGGCCGGAGCGGGAGAGCAGGGCGGCGAGCAGGCCGCCCACTCCGCCGGGGCCCAGGACGGCCACGGTGCGTTCGTTCGCCACGAGGAGTTCCTCTCGTCGGTCGGCCCCGGGATGGTGGCCGCCTCGGAGTGATCATGGCAGGCGCCGCTGTCGCAGGAGGGCCGGACGGGTGAAACTGGGGGCATGTGCCGGAGTATCAAGACGCTGCGTCCGCCCGCCATACCGGAAGAGGCCACCGAGGCCGACGTGCGCGCTGCCGCCCTGCAGTACGTGCGGAAGGTCTCGGGATTCCGTGCCCCCGCCGCTCACAACCAGGAGGTGTTCGACCGCGCCGTGGAGGCCGTCGCGCAGGCCACGGCCGAGTTGCTGGACGGTCTGGAGGTCCGCGGGGCCGGGGTACGGAAGGCGAGCCGGGCCTGATCCGTTCGAGACGGCCGGGGCGCACCCGTTCGAGACGAATGACCCGTTCGGGACGAATGGCCCGGGCGGCACGAACGACCCTGGCGGAACGCCCCGCGCCTCAGACCGCCAGTTCCGGCTGTGGTTCGGGGCGCGGCGCCGGTACGGCCTCCGCTTCCCACAGCCGGGTGGTCCGCAGGTAGCCGTAGACCACCGAGGACATCGCCAGCAGCAGGAGAGGGCCGGACAGCCACGGGTGGGCGGCCATCTCCAGCGGCACGAAGCGGTAGGACGCCAGCAGCACCGTGAAGACGGCCGCGCCGTACGCGATCAGCCGCACTCCGGCCCGGTCCCAGCCGCGGTCGTACGTGCGCAGCGCCGCCTCGACCGTGTACGCGAACACCACGCCGGCGATGAGGTCCACGCCGTAGTGCCAGCCGAAGCCCAGCGTGGCGGCGAGGGTGGCGACCAGCCAGAACGTGCCGGCGTACCGCAGGGCGCGCGGTCCCTTGCGGGAGTGGATGAAGATCGTGACGGCCCAGGCCGTGTGCAGGCTGGGCATGCAGTTGCGCGGGGTGATCTCGTCGAACGGCAGCTCGTACGGGGTGATGACCGGCGGCAGGGTGTCCGGCCACAGGTCGGCCGCCGCCCAGTGCCCGCCCTCGGGGCCGTAGGCGAACATCGGCCCGACCACCGGGTAGATCATGTAGAAGGCCGGTCCGAGCAGGCCGATGAGCAGGAAGGTCCGCACCAGGTGGTGGCGCGGGAAGCGCTGCTCGGCCGCCACGTTGCGCAGCTGGTACAGCGCCACGCAGACCGCCGCCACAGCGAGTTGGGCGTAGACGTAGTCGAGAGCGTGCTCGCCGACCGGACCGCTCGCCCGCAGGAGCCGGCCCGCCAGCCACGACGGGTTGCCCAGCGCGTGATCGGCCATGGCGACGTACGGGTCGAGCGTGACCGGGCGGGTCTGCGACGTGATCAGCAGCCAGGTGTCACCGGTCTTGCGGCCGGTCACCAGCAGCAGGCCGAGCCCCACGCCCTTCAGTATCAGGACGCGTTCCGGGCCGGTGCGGCGTACGAGGGCGAAGACCGCCACGCCCAGGATCACCCACAGCGCGCCGTTGCCGAACGGGTGGCCTTCGGCGGGATGGGTGCCGGTCGCCCACCGCACCAGCAGGAAGACGAGGTCGATGCCGACCGCGGTGCCGAGAGCGATGAGCCGTTGCCGCCAGGTGAGCACCACCATCATCAGCGCCATGCTGGCGTAGAGCAGGAACCCCGACTTGGGGGCGTGGATCACCTCGCGGGCCTGCGTGGTGATCGGCCCCGGTACGCCGAGGTGGTGCGCGGTGATCTGGAGCGCGACGAGGAAGCCGAGGGTGACCACGCCGGCGGCGGCCCACAGCATCGCACGGGGCCGCCGCCTCGCGGCGAGCGCGATCCGTCCTATTCGGGAGGCTTCCCGCGACGCCGTGGTTGTCAATGTCTCAGCCGCTTCCAGGTCTCGGAGTGGTCGTGGTGGTGAGGGGAGCCGGTCTACGACGTCCGCGGCTCGCGCCGCATCAGATACGCCGCGCCCGCCCCGGCCCCGAACAGCGCCCCCACCGACACCGCCGTGGCCACCCAGCTCGCGCCCAGCAGGTGGGCGCCGAAGTAGCCGAGGGCGACGCTGTACGCGGCCCAGGTGAGACCGGCCAGGGCCGACCAGGGCAGGAAGTCGCGGACGCGGCGCCGGGCGGCGCCCGCGCCGAGGGAGACCACCGAGCGGCCGGCGGGCGCGAACCGGGCGAGGACGACGAGGGCGCCGCCGCCCCGCGCGAGCGCCGCGCCGAGGCGATCCTGGGCGGTGGTGAGCCGCCGGGAACGCGAGATCGCCCGGTCCAGCCGGGCGCCGCCGCGCCAGGCGAGGCGGTAGGCCAGCAGGTCGCCCAGGACGGAGGCCGTGGCCGCGCAGAGGGTCAGGACGAGGATGTCGGGTACGTCGGCCGCCGTGCCCGCTGCCGCCGCCGTGGCCGCCGTGATCACCAGGACGCCGCTGGGCAGCACCGGCAGGAACACGTCGAGCAGGACGGACAAGGCCACCACCGCGTAGATCCATGGGCTGCCGATCAGCGACCCCAAGTCCTCCAGCACCGCGACTCCCCGTGACGCCCCCGTGGGCCAGACCGTGCCGCGATGGCGCGGGCGGAGACGGCAGGAGTGGCCATGACAGCCATAGAGCGTACGCCTGAGGTGTGACGGGCGGTTCACGGGGGGCTCATACGTTCGGTGCGGAGTGTTCACCTCGTCGCGCCTCGCCCCGGATTGTCGGCATATATGCGGGTGCCGTCCTCGCCGCCCCGGGGCCGGGGCGGCACAGAGACAGCGGCGCCTCCCCGGTGGGGGAGGCGCCGCTGGGTGTCCGGGAGGCCGGGCGGCTCAGGCGGCCACCGGGGCCTGGCCGGCGGAGCGCTGCTCCTGCGTCGAGGTGCGCTTGGCCAGCAGCCGGTCCAGACCGAACGCGCCGGAACCCGTGAAGATCAGCAGGAACATGGCCCAGCAGTACATGGCCGCGCCCTCGCCGCTGTTCTCGATCGGCCACAGGCCCTGGGGCTGGTGGACCTTGAAGTACGCGTACGCCATCGCGCCGGAGGAGATGAACGCCGCGATGCGGGTGCCGAGGCCCAGCAGTACCAGGGTGCCTCCGACGAGCTCGATGACGGCCGCGTACCAGTTCGGCCAGGCGCCGGTCGCGGCGGTGCCGCCCTTGCCGTCCACGCCCCCGAGGACGCCGAAGAGCGCGACGGCGCCGTGGCAGGCGAAGAGCAGGCCGACGACGATCCGGAACAGTCCGAGGGCGTACGGCTGTGCGCCGTTGAGGCGAGCGGTCATGTGGGGGGTCTCTCCTTCGGTTGGCCGGCCCTGGGGAGGCCGGTCGGGGACGGATACCGCGGAGTAGCCCACGTTAGGTGCGCCTAATTGATGCTTGCAAGTTCAACATTTGGCCACAACTTTGCCTCCCGTTGGGGCTCGAATTCGGGCCCAGTCGCACGTAGAACGGCTCTCGCCACCGCGTCCGCGTCCGAAAGAGTGACCGAATCCACCCCTGGGCGGGCTCCGGCGGCGGTCACCCAGTGCACGCCTTCTGTCGGCACGCCGAACGCGAACAGCGTTGTGTGTGCAACTCCTTGACGATCCATCAGCCGATAAGGGCGGGATGTGACGTCCAGTCCGCCTGTCTCGTAACCGTCGACGGTGTGCGGTCGGCACCGCCCGCTGCGCAGCAGGCCGGCCAGGAGGGCGTCGGCGGTGTGCCGCAGGTCCGGTTCCGGCAGGCGCGCCTCTATGAGGGTTCTCACAACGACGGCCCGCCCCGGCACGTCGGGGGAGTGCGCGGCCCAGGCCCCGTCCTCCTCCGTCACCCGCAGTCGCGGTCCCAGCACCTCCACCACGCCCGCTTCCATGAGGGCCACGAGTTCCTCGATGCGGCGCCGCGGCGGGCCGATGGACAGGAACGCGTTGAGCGGGGTGTACCAGCGGTCCAGGTGGTCCCGACGGGAGGCACCGGCGAGGCCGCCGTGGTCCACGATCAGCCGGAGCTCGTTGCGCAGGTCGCGCAGCACGTCCAGGGCCGCCTTCAGCGGGCCGTGCACATTGCCCAGGGCGGCCTGGGCGGCGTCTTCGCGCAGATGTGCCAGCAGCCAGTCGCGCCACCGGCCGGGGTGGGCGATGTCCCGTCCGGTGTACGGGCGGGAGATCCGCTCCCAGCACCAGCGGTCGGCGTCCGGCACCCCGAACTCCTCCAGCAGGGGCGCCTCCCGGGGATCGCCGTGCGGAACGGCGAGGAAGCGGTCTGCGAACTCCCGCTCCCGCCCGGCCGGCTCCCGCTCCCGCCCGGCGCGGTCCGCGTCGCCACGCCGGATCAGCGCGGCGTAGTAGACCGTCTCCACCTCCTTCGCCACCAACGGCCAGATCTCCGCGAGGAAGTCGGGCGCCTCCCCGGAGTCCGCGCGCTTGCGGAACCCGGCGATCACCTCGGGGGTGAGGACGAGCGGGACGTGCCGGCCGTACGGCCCCTTCGCGTTGTCGCCGCGTGCCTGGTAGGGGACACCGCGCCGGGAACCGGCGAAGAGTCGCGGCTCACGGCCGGAGGGGAGGTAGCGCAGACGCCCGGCGTCCCGCACGAAACGGCCGCCGCGGCCGGTCGTCAGCAGGGCCGTGTGGTCGAAGAAGTTGAGGCCGAGGCCTCGCAGCAGAACGGGCTCGCCCGGGGGTATGGAGGACAGGTCGACGTCGGCCGGGTTGGCGGGCGGGACGTGGCGCAGGCCGTGCCGCGCGGCGTGGGCCGCGTGCCGCAGCAGGTCCGGGCCGGCGGTCCGCGGCAGGTGCCCCTGGGCCAGCACCACCGCGGACAGGCCGGTCAGGATGCGGCCGTCGTCGAGGGTGAGGGCCTGGCGGCCCCCGGGGGTGTCGTCGAGACGCACCGCGCGTGCCCGGTGTGTCTCGACCCGTACGGCCGGCGGCGCCTGCCGTACGACCTCGGCGAACACCCATTCCAGATAGCGGCCGTAGTCGGCCCGGGTCGGGTACTCGTCCGGGCCCAGCGCGCCGTCCGCCCACTCGTGCAGACTCGGGCCCGGGCGGATCGGGCCCGAGCAGTCGACGCTGTCGTCGGTGAACAGGGTGACCTGGCAGGCCACGGTGTTCATCAGCAGCTCGGGGGACTGGGCGGTGCGCCAGACGCGGCCGGGACCGGGCGGGTCCGGGTCGATCACGTGGACCGTCAGGAGGGCACCCGGCGGGAGCAGTTCCGGGGCGGAGGCGCACAGGCGTTCCAGGACGCTGGTGCCGCGCGGTCCGGCGCCGACCAGGGCGACGGAGACGCGCGCGAAGGCTTCCTCGGAGGGTTCCTCGAAGGTGTCCTCGGACGACGCGGACAAGGGTGGGACTCCCGGGCGTGGGGGGGGGCGTGTCGGCGGTCCGCCGGGCAGGAAGCGGACGGTCCGCCTCATCATGCCGTCGCCGGGAGCGGTAACGGAGACTCCTGGGGAAGGATTGACGCTCGCTGTGGGATGCCTCACTGTCATCGCGGGGCATCACGGAGCATCACGGAACACAGCGGCAACAAGCGGGGCGTAACAGTGAGTTACGGGGCGAGCTCGGAGTCCAGAAGCGTCGTCAGGCGTGGGCCCGCGCCCTCGCGGGCCTTGGCGTGCTCCAGTCGCAGCCGGGCCGAACGGCCGCGCAGGGTCAGGGTCATGAGCTGGTTGCCGAACCAGGGGCCGCCCGTCTTGCGCCAGCTGACCGGCGGCTTCGGGAGACGGCCGTGCCGGGCCAGCCCGCGGCCCAGGCGCCGCGCCATCGCGCTCCAGCCGATGCGGAACGCCAGCCGCATCGACATCGGGACGGAGTTGTGCACGGGGGAGCAGACCAGCTGAACCACCCGGGCGTCCGGGCTCCGGCCGGGCCACGAGGGCTCGGCGATGTAGGCGTGGTGCACGTCCCCGGAGAGCACGCACACCGTCGCCGGCGCCCGGTCGCCCGAGCCCGCCTCGGCGATCAGCTCCGCCAGCCCCGCGAAGGACGCGGGGAACGCCGACCAGTGCTCCAGGTCGGCGGCGCGCCGCACCTTCTCCCCGAACCGCGCCCAGCGCTCGCCGCGTTCACCGCCGCACAGCGCCGCGTTCCAGCCCTCCGCGTCGTGCACCAAGTGCGGCAGCAGCCAGGGCAGCGAGGTGCCGATCAGGAGGTGGTCGTAGGACTCGCGGGAGTCCAGCACCTGCTCGCGCAGCCAGGCCTCCTCGCCCGGGTCGAGCATCGCGCGCTCCTCCTCGGCGAGGACCCGGGCGGCCCGGCTGTCCACCATCACCAGGCGTACGCGCCCGAAGTCGCGCCGGTAGCTCCAGCGGACCGTGGCCGCGTCGGCGTCGGCCCGGGAGGCGAAGGCGCGCAGCACATCGGTCCCGTCGGGGGTCTCGCGGACCGCCTCGAACACCGGGTCGGCCGCCAGTTCCTCCAGGGAGAGGTTCCCGAGGTGCTGGTGGACCCAGTACGACATCAGGCCGCTCAGCAGGCGCTCCTGCCACCAGCCGGTGGAGCGCATGTCGGCGAGCCAGGCGGCGGAGGTGTTCCAGTCGTCGATGACGTCGTGGTCGTCGAAGATCATGAAGCTGGGCACGGTGGACAGCAGCCAGCGGATGCGCGGGTCGAGCCAGGACTCGTAGTAGAGGTGGGTGTACTCCTCGTAGTCCGCGACCCCGTTGCCCGGCTCCTCCTTCAGGTCGCGGCGGCCCGCCAGCCAGCGTTGCGTGGCGTCGGAGGTCTCGTCGGCGTACACCTGGTCGCCGAGCAGCAGCAGGACGTGCGGCCGCTCGCCCCCGGGGTCGGCCGCGAGGCGGGTGGCGAGGGCGTCCAGGGCGTCCGGGCCCACGGGGTCGTCCCCGCCCGCCGGGGGAGAGGCCCAGCGGCAGGAGCCGAAGGCGACGTTGAACGCGTCCTCCGGGCCCGGCGCGTGGATCGCCGAGGGCGGGAAGGGGGAGCCGGGCAGCGGCCACACCCTGGTGCCGTCGAGCAGCACCTCGTACGTCGTGGTCGTACCCGCCGTCAGGCCGGTCACCGGGATCAGTGCGTAGTGGTGGCCCGCGATCTGGAAGCTGTGGGCCGTGCCGCCGGCGCCGTCGGCGCAGCGCACCTCGGCGGTGCACGGACGGCTCGTCTCGACCCATACGGTCGCGGAGGAGCCGTCGGTGTACCTCAGCAGCGGTCCGAGGCGCAGTGCGCTCATGTCGTTCCCCTCTCCGTCGCCCCGTACGGTACGGAACGACGGAGGTCAGCGGGGAGGTCCCGGCACGAATCAGCGTGTCAGCAGCTCGCGAGGTGGTTCGTCAGCGCGGACTTCTCGGCCGAGTCGACGGAGAGGCCGTAGTAGTACTTCACCTGCACCCAGGCGCGGACGTAGGTGCAGCGGTACGCCGTCCGGGAGGGCATCCAGGTGGCCGGGTCCTGGTCGCCCTTGGCCTGGTTGACGTTGTCGGTGACCGCGATGAGCTGCGGGCGTGTCAGGTCGTTGGCGAACGACTGGCGGCGGGAGGTGGTCCAGGAGTCGGCGCCGGAGTCCCAGGCCTCGGCCAGCGGCACGAGGTGGTCGATGTCGACGTCGGAGGCGGCGGACCAGGTGGCACCTTCGTAGGGGGAGTACCAGCTGCCGCTGGTGGCGGCGCAGGAGGAGTCCTGCTGGACGTTGGTGCCGTCGCGCTTGAGGACGACCTCGCGGGTGTTGCAGGAGCCCGACTGGGTGATCCAGTGCGGGAAGAGGTCGCGGTTGTAGCCGGTGCGGTCCTCGGTCGCCACGGTGAGCGAGGCGAGGTAGGAGCGTGCGGTGGCGCCGCTCACGGGGGTGGGGAGGGCGGCGGAGGCCGTGGGGGCGTTGAAGAGGGCCACGGACGATATGAGCGCGGTGGCGGCCGCGGCCACGCTGAGCCGTCGACGCGCGTAGAACCTGGGCATGCGAACTCCCTGGGGAGGAGGGGGTGTTGGCGTGCGAGCAGGGGAATGCTCGCGGTGCCGTGTTGCGCACAGGTGTGCGCCCGGTGAGAAGTTAGTGACACGTGCATGACATGACAAGGTTCACGGGGAAAGTTTTCACGCCAGGGGTGTCGCGTACGATGGACGGCGCAGAAGGGGAGTAGCTCTTCGCCGGACCGTCGACATACTGCTCAGCCCGCCTGAGCCGGCGCCCGGAGGCCGGTCCTTTCCCGGACCTGCCAGCGAGACCTTCGGCAAAGCAGTGCACGCCCGCGCCCCCCGGCGCGGGTGCCGTGTGTGCTGCCGTGCCGAGGTGTCGTGTGCGAAGGTCCAGCACTCTCGGTGGGGCGGCCCCGACCGATTGAGGAACCCTTGATCAGCCTGACCGTGACGGCCGTCGTCTTCGGCGTCGTCTTCCTCGCAGAACTGCCGGACAAGACCGCCCTCGCCGGCCTGGTCCTCGGCACCCGCTACCGCGCCTCCTACGTCTTCGCCGGGGTCGCCGCCGCCTTCGCGCTGCACGTCGCGCTCGCCGTCGCCGCCGGCAGTGTGCTGACGCTGCTGCCGCAGCAGATCGTGCAGGCCCTCACGGGCGTGCTGTTCCTGGGCGGGGCCGCGGTGCTGCTGCTGCGCAAGGGCGAGGACGAGGAGGAGGTCCGTAAGCCGGAGAACCAGTCCTTCTGGAAGGTCTCGGGCGCCGGGTTCATGCTCATCCTGGTCGCCGAGTTCGGTGATCTGACGCAGATCATGACCGCGAACCTGGCCGCCCGCTACGACGACCCGCTCTCCGTCGGCCTGGGTGCCGTGCTCGCGCTGTGGGCCGTGGCCGGGCTCGGCATCGTCGGCGGCAAGGCGCTGATGAAGAAGGTGCCGCTGCGGCTGATCACGCAGATCGCGGCGCTGGTCATGCTGGCGCTCGGGGTGTGGAGCCTGTGGGAGGCCGTGACCGGCTGAGCCGGGCGAGCCGGACAGTGGGTGAACGTCCGGTGGGGCCCCCTGGCGCGAAGGCCGCCTTGTTTTGTACCGTAGAGAAACAAAGTGGCCTCCGCCCGTTTTCCCTGACCGGCGGGCGGGGCCGCCTTGTCTCCCGGGGCGTGCCGGTCGCGATCCGTCGTCCGCCCCCTCCCGCGCTGGAACGCGCCCCGAGCCTTGGAGCTGCCGATGACGGCCACCGCCGTGCTCACCGCCCGCGCCCTCCTGCTGGACATGGACGGCACCCTCGTCAACTCGGACGCCTCGGTCGAGCGTGTCTGGCGGCGCTGGGCCGAGCGCCACGGGCTCGACGGGGACGAGGTCATGAAGGTCGTCCACGGCCGGCAGGGCTACGCCTCCATGGCGCTGCTCCTGCCCGGGCGGCCGATGGAGCAGAACCACGCCGACAACGCCCGGATGCTCGCCGAGGAGACGGCCGACACCGACGGTGTCGTCGCGATCCCCGGCGCGCCGGAGTTCCTGGCCTCGCTGCGGGGACTGCCGCACGCCCTGGTGACCTCGGCCGACGTGCCGCTCTCGACGGCGCGGATGGCCGCGGCCGGCCTGGAGCAGCCCGAGGTGCGGGTGACCGCGGAGTCCGTCGGAGCGAGCAAGCCCGACCCCGAGGGCTTCCTGAAGGGCGCCGCCGAGCTGGGCGTCGCCCCCGCCGACTGTGTGGTCTTCGAGGACTCCGGGGCCGGCATAGCGGCCGGGCGCGCCGCCGGGATGAGGGTGGTCGGGGTCGGACCCCGGGCAGCGGCCCACGAACCGGACGTCGTGGTGGAGGACCTCACGACGGTGCGGGTGGAGGCCGGTGCCGACGGGACGATCCGGCTCCGCATCGGGTGACCCCGAGCCGTCCGGCTCACTCGGGCCGCGAGGGCCCGCCCGACACGTGGGCGGCGATGACGCGTGCGCACTCCAGGGACTCGGTGTACGTCGTGTCCACTTCCACGTCGTAGCTCACACCCTCGTGCACGACCGACGCCTGTGAGGCGGCCATGCCCTTGACCCGGTTTCCCCGGGCGATCTCGCGGCCGGCGGCGACCTCGGCGTCGCACCGGACGCCGACCCACAGCACGGCGAGTCCGGCGAGAGCCTTCTCCCACCGCTGCCGGGACGCCGCACCGCCGAGGAAGACGTCGTCGACGATGATCCCGGCGCCGGCGCGGGCCATGGCGGCGATGCCCTCGGCCCAGGCCGCGTCCAGAGCCCGGAACTCCGCGCCGACGCTCACCCCGCCGTCCGCCGCGAACGTGATCCCGCCCTCCGAGCCCTCCAGCTTCGCGGGCAGTGCCTCGACGAACGAGTCGACGCCGAAAGCCATCCACGATCCGGGCAGGACCTCTTGCAGGCACCGGACGATCCCCGACTTGCCCGAGCTCGAACCGCCGTTGAGAACGATCACCTGAGTAGTCACGGCGTCA
The DNA here is from genome assembly GCF_009872555.1 of Streptomyces sp. SID5643. Lineage (NCBI taxonomy): Bacteria > Bacillati > Actinomycetota > Actinomycetes > Kitasatosporales > Streptomycetaceae > Streptomyces > Streptomyces sp. SID5643. Next base: position 774 of record NZ_WWIC01000022.1, on the reverse strand, counting down.
CGATAGGGCGGCCGGGCCGGTCAGGGCTCCCGGGTTTCCGACTCCAGCTTCGCCCGGGTCTCCCGGTCGTAGACGCCCAGGTCGTCGACCTGGATGCCGCGGGACCACTGGTAGGTGCGGACCGCGTCCTCCAGCCGGGCGTCGAAGCTGCCGTCGGTGTCCTCGTCGTACAAGTACAACTGCCGCAGACGGGACTGGAGTTCGGTGACCTCCGGGCCGGTGTCGCCGAGGCGCAGGACGACCGGTCCCTTGTCCTGGCGGGAGTTGTCCGGAGGTGCCTGCCCGGGGCCGGTCGCCGATGCCGACGGCTGCGATGCCGACGGGGAGGGCGACTGCGACGGGCTCGCCGAGGCGCTCGCGGACGGCGACGGCGAGGCGGACGGGCTCGCCGTGCGGGACGGCGACGGCCGCGGCGCTGCCGGGGCCGGCGGAGCCGCCGAGGCACCGCCCTTCGGCGGCGTGGACGCCGCGCTGCTCGACGGGGCGTCCGGCACGCTCGCGCGGATGTCGTCCGGCAGTGCGGTGTCCCGGGACGGGCTCTCGTAGGAGAACAGCCCGCTCGCGTACCCGGCCGCCGCGACGACGGCGACGCAGGCACCGGCGGCGGCGAGGAGCAGGGTGCTGCGCCGACGCGGCCGACGCGTACCGGACCGGCCGCTTTGCGGTGCCCCGGCGGGCGTCCCCCCGGTGCCGTCGAACATCCGCAGATCGGTGACGCTCGGCTCGGCCGGGGCGGGGGCCAGGGACGTGGGAAGCACCGAGGTGGCGGAGGCG